>NZ_JBICKL010000076.1:0-56767 GCF_043104195.1 Pseudomonas sp. xss_2 | reverse complement strand
GGCCGGTATTGCCCGGCTCAGCTTAGAAGTCGTACCGCGTAGTCAGCATGAAGTTACGCGGATCGCCATAGAACCCACCCTCATAGAAACCCAGGTTGCTGTAGTAGCGCTTATCGCTCAGGTTGTTGCCGTTGAGCGTCACCGACAACTGATCGGTCACCTGGTACTTGGCCATCGCATCCAGGGTCAGGTAGCTGGCCTGGGTGTGGCGATAATCGTTTTCACCACTGGCTGGGTTGTACAGATCCTTCCAGATCTTGCTCTGCCAGTTGGCCGAGCCGCCAACCGTAAGCTTGCTCCACACCCCAGGCAAACGATAGGTGGTGGACAGGCGCAGCAGGTTTTCTGGCTCGATGGTGGAGATCTTGTCGCCCTCGCCATCGCGCGTGATGCGGTGGGTGAAACCACCCTGCACATGCCAGTCGGTGGTCAGTTCACCCGCGACCTCCAGCTCGAAGCCACGAGTCTTGGCACCTTGCACCGCGCGGTAGATCGACTGGTTGTTGACCGCATCGAAACCCACCATTTCCGGCAAGTTGTCCTGACGCACCTCGAACACCGCCAGGCTGGCGTTCAGGCGGCCGTCGAAGAACTCGCTCTTGACCCCCAGCTCGTAGGCATCGCCCTCCTCCGGCTCGATGATCTTGCCGCTGATATCCTGCTCGCTCTCGTGCGGTTTGAAGATGCTGGTGTAACTGCCGTAGACCGACCAGTTGTCGTTCAAGTCATAGACAACCCCGGCGTAGGGCACGACCACGCCGTTCTCTTCCAGGTCCTGCTGCTTGGAGCGCTGGCCGGTAGTGGTATCCAGGCAGGTGCTATCGAGCTGCCAGTTGGACAAGCGGCTGCCGACGATCAGCGAAAGCTGATCGGTAGGCTTGAAGCGCGCGCTCAGGTAGGCGGCGCTTTCCTGCAGGCGGGTGTCGACCTTGCTGGTCGGCCGGCCCCAGTCAGGTTCGGGGAAATCGCCGTTCCATTGGAAGATGTTATCGGCGCTGCCAAAAAAGAACGGCCAGTTCTCTTCGTGGGCACGGATGTCGCGGTGGGAAATACCGGCAACCAGTTCGTGCTCGCGGCCCATCAGTTGGAATGGCCCGCTGGCGTACAGGTCGTAGGCGTTCTGGTCGGTCTTGTAGCGGTAGCGGCCCAGCCACACGCCCATGCCGCTGCCATCGACCGGATTGGGATTGCCACTGGCGGCCGAGCCTAGGGTGATCGGCGAGTCGGTTTCGGTGCGGCTTACCGAGGCCTTGACCGACCAATCGTTGGCCAGGCGCTGTTCGAGGGTGACGAACAGGTTGTCGGCGGTGTTATCCCACTGGCTCCATTGGGTGGCCGGGTTGAACGAGCGTGGCATGCTGAAGCCATTGCCGGTGCTGTCTACCAGGGCAGTGGATGGCCCCCACGACGAGCCTTCCGGGCGATTGGTCTGGCGGCTCAGGCCAACGCTGAGCAGGGTGTCTTCGGACAGGTCAGCTTCGACGATGCCGTACATCACCTGTTTTTTCTCGGACAGGTTATCCATGAACGACTGGCCGTCTTCATAGGCGGTGACGAAGCGACCACGCACGTTACCGGTCGGTGTCAGCGATCCACCGATGTCGAATTCGCCGCGGTAGGTGTCCCAGCTGCCCGCGCCAAGCGAGGCGTAACCGGAAAACTCGCGGGTCGGCCGTTTACGCACCAGGTTGACGGTGGCCGACGGCGAGCCAAAGCCACTGAGCAGACCTGTGGCGCCGCGCAGCACTTCAACCCGGTCATAGATGACCATGTCGGTCTGATCGATGCCATTGCCAAAGCGGAACGCCGCTGGAATGCCATCGATCTGGAAGTTGTCGATCTCAAAACCACGCGCCTGGAAGCTGGCGCGGCTGCTGTCGAGTTTGGTGACCGTAATACCTGGGGTCTTGCCCAGCACTTCAGCAATGCTGGTGAGGTTCTGGTCATCCATCTGCTGACGGGTAATCACACTCACCGACTGCGGGGTCTCGCGCGGCGACAAGGCCATGCGCGTGGCCGTGCGCGTGGCGCCGGTGGTGTAGGAACCAGAGCCCTCGGTGGTCTCGCCCAGATGGGTATCGTTGATGGCGGTGGCGCCCAACTCCAAAGCGCCCTTGCCGCTGGCCTCCTCTGCCCAGGCCATGGCGCCCGGTGCTGCCAGGCTGGCTGCCAGAATTGCCATTGCCAGCGGATGACGCCGCGGGCGTTCGCTGCTGGCAATCCTTGCCGCTTGAACCGTGTTCACAGAGTGGTGCAGTTGCACGCTGGTAGACCCCTAGTTGTTATTTGCTCGTACGTTGGCGCTAATCAATGGTTGTTTTTTTGCTTGATCACGCCCTGGCGTGGCTGCTCTGCGGCAGTGGGAATGAATCTTAATCGCTTCCAACATTTGATTACAATTAGTAATCATTCGCAATAATTGGATCCAAGCAAAGAAATGTAACAGCGCCGCATTCGAGCACTGGGGGAAATGGGTCTAGGCTCAAGCCCATGTGATACCGGGCCCCTCTGACGGCTGCCAAGCCGCCATGTCGGATCACTGTTGCCATGCAACGTCGACAATCAAGGAGGGGCTCATGACGGCTCTACACACCTATCTCACTACCCCATTGCTCGGCACCAGTGCCTGGTTGTGGCTGGTATTCATCGCCATCGTCGTTGGTCTGCTGGTGCTGGACCTGGGCGTGCTGCACCGCAAAGACCGCGAAATCGAGATGCGCGAAAGCCTGCTGCTGTATTCGGGCTACTTCAGCGTGGGCGTGCTGTTCGGGGTGTGGGTGTGGTTTGAACTGGGTGCGCAGTCAGCGCTGGAGTTCTACACCGGTTTTTTGGTCGAGCAGTCGTTGTCGATGGACAACGTGTTCGTCATGGCCATGATCTTCAGCTTCTTTGCCATCCCCCGCCGCTACCAGCACCGGGTGTTGTTCTGGGGCATTCTCGGGGTGGTGTTCTTGCGCGCGATCATGATCGGCGTGGGCGCGGCTTTGGTGCAGAACTTTGCCTGGGTGCTTTATCTGTTCGGCGCGTTCTTGCTGTTCACCGGGGTGAAGATGGCCTTTTCCAAACAAGATAGCCATCCGGACCTGGCCAATAATCCGGTGTTGCGCTTCGTACGGGGGCATATGCGCGTCACCGACCAGATCCACGGCCCGCACTTTTTCGTCCACCTCACCCCACCGGGGCAAAGCAAGGCGCTGCGCTATGCCACGCCGCTGTTTCTGGCCTTGGTGTTGATCGAGCTGGCTGACCTGGTGTTCGCCGTCGACAGTGTCCCGGCGATCTTCGCCATCACCCAAGACCCCTTCATCGTCTACACCTCGAACATTTTCGCCATCCTCGGCCTACGTTCGCTGTACTTCGCCCTGGCGGCGTTGATGCACCGCTTCGTCTATCTCAAATACGCGCTGGCGCTGGTGTTGATCTTCATTGGTTGCAAGATTTTCTACCACGGGATGGTGGGCAAGGTGCCGGCGTTGCTGTCACTAGGGGTGACGTTCGGCTTGTTGCTCGGCGGGGTGCTGTTGTCGCTGTTCAAGACGCGGGATAGCCAGGAAAAGAACGCTGGTCATAGCTCCATCGAAACCGGTGAAGCTACCGATTCACAGGCAGTCAAACCCGGCCAAACGTCTAGCGCTGAAGCAAAGAAAGACCCGCATTTGCGGGTCTGAGTTGCGGGTCATACGAGCCACATTTTTGCGATGGCAAGCCCCGCGACTAACCACTCTGACCAAGCATGCGCACTCACTAACCATGCATTTTGTATAAGCCAATGATCAATAAAAAAAGCATCCCCCCGCCGAACATCATGACATCGGAAATGAACAAGCGGCATTTCAGGGCTCGAGGAAAATCTCGCACTTCTTGCTCGTCCAATTGTCCACGTTTAATGTGAATATTTGGCCATGCCAGTAGTCCACTGATTGCCCCAAGAATAATCCAGCGAGACATATAACTTGAGGTTCCCCAGATACGCACCTGAAGGTCAAGCCACAGACTAGACTGCAACGCCGATAACATACGATCGAAATCACGACTGTAGGCAAGATAGGCGTTCAAGATCATTCCAAGTAGGGCTGTAACGCAAGGCCCGATCATTATGACCATCTGCCACGGCACAGGCCAAGAACGCGGATTGGGTATCATGGTGAGGTCCATTCGTAAATGACCTCACCGGTTGTTTCTCCAATGTCACCACCTAATGAGTTACTCGCGAGGGATCCGCCAACTACGAGTGCGATACCACAGGCAATGCGACCGTATATACCGAAACTACACACCATAGAGGCAGCCTTCGCACCACCAAATGCGCCAGCGGTGCTACCGGCCAATCCACCTGAGAAGCTACCGGCTTCTTTTAGGCGAAGTTTTTTGCATTCAGCTGTTTCACCGTTTCGACAAACCTCTTGCACCTTCAGGTAGGACGCCGCCCCTCCCAGCCCAGTGCCGACAGCCCCGCCATACTTTAGATACTTCGCCGTTTTCGCCACCTCATCCAAATGCGTCGCATACCCCGGTATCTGCCCCGGACCACCCGCCCTCGACCAATGGTGAACGAGGCTCTTGGTGGAAATTCCAAGATCCCGTCGCAGTCTCTCATAACTGCCCAGATTCAATTGCTTATTGAGAAAGGCGGTCTTCAACTGGCCGTCCAGTTGCTTGAGCAGTCCTTGCCGCGCTGCAAAGAACGCCGGGCTTTTCAGATGCCCGTAGCGCGCAAACTGCTGCTGATGCAGGCGCTCGATATCCACCAAGGTGGCTCTGACCTGCCCCAGCCCCTGCTCGAGCATGTCCTTGCCTACGCCCATCGACTGGCTGGCACCGTTGAGCAGCCCGGCAATCTCGGCTTGGTGAAGCATCATGAAGTCCGCCTCACCCCGGTCCAGCAGCGCCAATGATTCACGCGCCTGCTCCGCCGCAGCCATCAGCTGACCTTCCTCGCGTGTGCAGGCATGGCCGTTGTCCGGATCGCCGATGACAAAGATCTCGCCCCCTTTGAAGCCCTGCTGGTAGGTAGGGTTGAGCATCTGCAAACGCGAGAGGGGTAAGGTGCTGTCCTGTTCGGCCAGGTGCATCAGGACCTGTGGAAAGGACATGCTGCGCGGCACGAGGTAGAAACCCGGCTCTTGAGTGAACGGCAGCGAATCAACCGCGTGGCGTGGCGCAGCGCTGGACAGGCTCCTCGGTGTTGCTGTGGCCGCTTGCGAGTACGACGAATCTGCCACTGGCGTCGCCCGCGCGATCGGTTCAACGCGGTTTAGCGGGGCCACGACCCGGTTACTTCCACTCGGACAACCACAGGCCACCAGCGCGCCATCCATGGCCACGGCTTGACCATCGGAGATGAAGAAGGAAACGCCTTCAACCACCTTGCCGATTTCACCACACAGCGGACACGCTGTGGTGCTGTCCCCCATACGCAACACCATTCGCCCATTGGACATATAGCTCGCGCCCGTGGCGATGCAGGTGGCGCCGGTGGTGGTGAGATCACCGTCCAGCGCCTGCCCCTTACCCCCCAAATCTACACGCATGTGCAAGTTCCTTATGCTGGCTAGAGCAACGGAACCTAGCAGTTGCAGGGCATCCTTTTTCCCTTGGAACCAAGAAACAGACAGGTCCTACGCGCCTTGCGGAAAGCTCTTTATCGCTGAGGCAAAAACTTAAACGTTTCTCACGGCCTCACCGACTGGCCCAGCACTTTGAGCATCGGCACGCAGGCCAGCTGCAAGCCCGAAGGTGACTGATAGATCGACCGCTGCTCGCCGACGAAACCGCACGCGCGATAGAACGCCACCGCGTTAAGCGTGGCATCCAGTTTGATCTGGGCCAGGTTCGCCTCAAGCGCCAGCCCTTCGAGATGCTCGATCAGCAGCCGTCCGATGCCACGCCCCATGAACTCGGGATGAACGAAGATCGCGCCGATTTCACCCACCTCAACATCCAACATGCCGGTAGCGACCACCCTGCCCTGCGCGCACACCAGCTGAAAGTGCTGCTGCACCAAATCAGTAAACCACTCGTTGAGTGAGCCCCGCGTCCACGCCAGCATGTCTTGCTGGCTATAGGGGCCGATGCACTGGGCACGGATGGCCAGTCGGCGAATGTCGAAGGCGATCTGGGCGTCATCACGGGTGGCGCGACGAATTTCGAACATGCTCTGTCTCCATTTAATTGTGCGAACGGAGCAGCAAAAGGCCCCGTCCATTGCTGGCGGGGCCTTCAGGTTCTATCCGGGGATGCTAGGCAGCCGTGACCTCATGGCCCGCCAGAGGCGGTCATGTAGGTGCACATCAGGGTGGATTGGGCGAGATAGATCATGCCGCCGAGTGTAGCGCAGCTAGCACGTTATGGATGAGCCCTTAAAGATATGTGCAGAACAAAAATAGAAGCTTCCTACAGCCACATCTGATTTGGCTGACTGTGAAGCTTGTCCCCTGTTAACCAGCATGCACGTCCCTTCACAAGGAGTGCCCCCATGGAAAAGCCACCGATACCTGACCTCAGCCAACTGCGCGTCAACCGCAAGCTCATTGCCGTCATCGCCATCCCGCTGCTCGCCTGCGCCGCCCTGGCAGCGCTGTTCAACCAAGTACTGTTCTACAACGAAGCAGGTCAGATGACCCATGTACGGACGATTTTCGGCGAGGAAAAAGTCGTCGAGGACGTAGGCTACGCAACCAAATGGTTCGGCCGCAGCACCTCTTGGCGGCGCACTATCGGCGTCCAGTCGGCCCTGCAGGCGGACAACGAGGAAGGCAATCGCAGTGGTCATCCGTCAGTAACCCTGGAAAACCTGCCCATCGTGTTCCTGGGCAATGTCGACGCCAAGGCCGAGTTCAGCACCCAGTTTCGCCTGCCCTCAGCGGATGCGTTCCTGAAGATTGCCCAGGAGTACCGCACGCCGGATAACTTCCTCCAGCGTGCGCTGCTGCCGGCAGTCAAGGAAACCCTGCAAGCCACGGCGTCACTGATGAGCGCCGACGATTACTATGCCGGCAATCGCAGCCACTTTGGTGCCGAGTTCGAGAACCAGTTGCGCAATGGCCTGTACCTGACCAGTCGCAAGGAGATCCGCGTACAGCGCGACCACTTCCCAGCCCAGACCGCCGTGCTCCAGGCCGGCACCGACCAGGGCAGTTTCGGCGACAACAGCGCCACCCGCTTCGTCATCGAAAAGAAGCTCGACAAAGATGGCCAAGAGCTGCGCAAACAGCAGCAATTTCGCCTGTTTGGCGTCGAAGTCGTCGATGCTCGGGTAACCCATATCGACCCCAACCCGCAGTATCAAGAGCGTATGGTGCGGGTGCAGCAGGCGCTGGCGGAACTGGCGGTGGCCCGGCAAAACCGCCTCAAGGAAGAAGAGGAAAAAGAGTTGGTGTCCGCCCGCGGCGCCAAGGACGTCGAGGCCAAGCGCCAGGAAAGTCTGCGCCAGCAGATCGAGCGCACCACCGAGGCGGAGACGGAAAAGCAGCTGGCATTGATCAATGCCGATCGGGAAAAACGCCGCGCCGAGATCGATAAGCAGACTGCTGAGCTGCTGCGCGATAAAGCCCAGGTCAATGCCCAAGCCACCAAGATCAGTGCCGACGCCGAAGCCTACGCCCGCGAGGCGTCGCTCAAGGCCGATGGTGCCCTGCAAAACAAACTCGATGCACTGGTGCAGATCAACCGCGCATGGGCTGAAGCGGCGGCCAAGGCCCCGGTACCGAACGTGATGATGGGCGGCGCTGAATCAGGCATTGGCCGCCAGGATGAGATGAGCAGGCTGATGAGCGTCTTGGCCACCAAGGCTGCCAAGGATCTGCTGGTAGACCTGAAAACACCCTGACCCCTGAGGGGCGTCACCCCGGTAACTGGCAGTGCTGCACACGGCCAGTTATCGGTAAAGAGGCCGGCCTGGTGCTATCAGTGCCCGCGCAACATCTCCTTAGGCACGTACTTGCCAATCTCGTACTTGCCAATCGCCGCCCGGTGCACTTCATCCGGCCCATCGGCCAGGCGCAGTGTGCGCTGCATGGCGTACATGTAGGCCAGCGGAAAATCACCGCTGACCCCTGCCCCCCCATGAATCTGGATAGCCCGGTCGATCACGCGCAGGGCGACATTGGGCGCCACGACCTTGATCTGGGCAATCTCGCTGCGCGCGACCTTGTTGCCGACGGTATCCATCATGTACGCAGCCTTGAGGGTCAACAGCCGCGCCATGTCGATCTCCATCCGTGAATCGGCGATCTTGTCGACGTTGCCGCCCAGACGCGCCAGTGGGCGGCCGAACGCGGTGCGCTCGACCGAACGCTTGCACATCAATTCCAGGGCGCGCTCGGCCATGCCGATCGAGCGCATGCAGTGGTGAATGCGCCCAGGCCCCAGGCGCCCCTGGGCGATCTCGAAGCCGCGACCTTCACCAAGCAGGACACTCTCATAAGGCACCCGCACGTTCTCGAACAGTACCTCGGCGTGGCCATGCGGTGCGTCGTCATAGCCGAATACCGGCAGTGGGCGGACAATCTTCACCCCCGGCGCATCGGTGGGCACCAGTATCATCGAGTGCTGCTGGTGGCGGGGTCCGTCCGGGTTGGACAGGCCCATGAAGATCATCACCTTGCAGCGCGGATCGCAGGCGCCGGAGGTCCACCATTTACGGCCATTGATAACCCACTCATCACCGTCGCGCACTGCGGTGGCTGCCATGTTGGTGGCGTCCGAAGAGGCGACGTCGGGTTCGGTCATGGCGAACGCCGAACGAATCTCGCCACGCAGCAGCGGTTCCAGCCACTGGCGTTTTTGCGCCTCGCTGCCGTAGCGCACCAGCACTTCCATGTTGCCGGTATCGGGCGCCGAGCAGTTGAACGGCTCCGGCCCCAGCAGCGAGCGGCCCATGATCTCGGCCAGCGGCGCGTATTCCAGGTTGCTCAGGCCGGCTCCGAGCTCTGACTCAGGCAAGAACAGATTCCACAGCCCCTCGGCGCGGGCCTTGGCTTTGAGTTCTTCCATGATCGCAGTAGGTTGCCAGCGGTTGCCCTCGGCAACCTGGCGCTCGAACACCGGTTCTGCGGGGTAGACATAGGCCTCCATGAACGCACTGACGCGCTCACGCAGAGCCTGGACCTTGGGCGAATAGGCGAAATCCATTGGGGCTACCTTCACGGGATGAAGAACATGGGCCAGAGACTAGAACAGCCGCAGTCGATCCACCTAGTCTATTTTCCGCGTGTATAAACATTCATAACCGATATATGATCGAGCCATAACTCCAACAACGAGCGGCGCCCATGAACCTCAGCAAGGTTGACCTGAATCTGTTCATCGTCTTTGACGCCATCTATACCGAAGCCAACCTGACCCGTGCCGGGCAGATTGTCGGCATCACCCAGCCGGCGGTGTCCAACGCCCTGTCGCGGCTGCGCGAGACCTTCAACGACCCGCTGTTCGTACGCACCGCCCAAGGCATGGTGCCCACGCCGATGGCGCAGAACATCATTGGCCCGGTGCGCAACGCGCTGGCGCTGTTGCGGGTGTCGGTGCAAGAGAGCCGCATCTTCAATCCACAGCAGGCCAACAAGACCTTTCGCATCAGCATGACCGACCTCACCGAGGCGGTGATCCTGCCACCGCTGTTCCAGCGTCTGCGACGTCTGGCGCCGGCGGTGATGATCGAGAGTTTCCTGTGCAAACGCCGTGAAACCACCAAGGAGCTGGCCGCCGGGCGCCTGGACTTTGCCGTCGACGCGCCACTGAACACCGACCCGCAGGTGCGTCACGTCAAACTCATGCAGGACCGTTACGTCTGCGCCCTGCGCCAAGGTCACCCCTTGGCCGACGGCAAGCTGACCTTGGACAACTACCTGGGCATGACCCATATCCATATCTCCAGCCGCCGCAACGGCCTGGGCTATGTCGATCTGGCCCTGGGCAAGATGGGCGTGCAGCGCAAGATCGCCCTGCGCTCGCAGCACTACCTGATGGCCTCGCAGGTATTACAGCAGACCGACATGGTAATGACCGTGCCGGAACGCTTCGCCCGCCGCCACAACCTGCGTCACCTGCCGCTGCCGGTGGAAGTGCCGCCCTTGGAAACCCATCTGTATTGGCACGAAAGCACTGACCAGGATCCAGCCAACCGCTGGATGCGCGAGCAAATTATCGAGCTATGCGAGCGGGTGGTAATCGAAGAAGAAAAGGCGCTTGAACCTCTCTAGGCCGGTCCATGGCGAATACTTGCTATATACGCCTTACTTTGGAGAAGTATTTTCTACTGAAATGGCAAATATCCGAAAAGATAGAAAAAATCTTTCCGACGACACTAGTAGCATGAATGCATCGATCGCCACCTCCAAGGCGACATGCACGGATTCGCCTCATCATGCCCAGCGCCCCGCTTTACTTCGATTACGCCGCCACTACCCCGGTCGACGACCGGGTTATCGAAACCATGCTCGCCTGCCTTGGACGAGCAGCGAACTTCGGCAACCCGGCCTCCAGTGGCCACTTTTATGGACAAGCCGCACGCGAGCTGGTCGAGCAGGCGCGTAAACAAGTGGCGCAACGGGTAGGCGCGCATCCGGACGATCTGGTCTGGACCTCCGGCGCCACCGAATCGAACAACCTGGCGCTCAAAGGCGTCGCCCAAGGCTGTGGTGAACCAGGCCACCTGATCACCAGCCTGCTGGAACACAAGGCCGTGTTGGACACCGCAGCCGAACTTGAACGCCAAGGCTGGACAGTGACCCGACTCAAGCCTGATGCGGCCGGCTTGATCCAGCCCGACGCGGTGCACCAGGCATTGCGCGAAGACACCCGACTGGTGTCGCTGATGGCGGTGAACAACGAACTTGGCACGCTGACTGACTTCGCTGCGATTGGCGCCTTGGTTCGCGCCCATGGTGCGCTGCTGCATGTCGACGCCGCCCAGGCCGTGGGTAAGGTGCACCTCGACCTGGCCGAGCAGGCAGTCGACCTGATGTCCTTCTCGGCACACAAGGTGTATGGCCCCAAGGGTATCGGTGCGCTTTACGTCGGCGCTCGTGCGCGCCCGAAACTGTACGCGCAAATGCACGGTGGCGGCCACGAGCGCGGCCTGCGCTCGGGCACCCTGGCCACCCATCAGATCGTTGGCATGGGCAGCGCCTTCGCCCTCGCCGGCGAGCCCGGCGACAGCGAGCACCAACACATCCAGGCCTTGAGCGCGCGCCTGCGTAACGGCCTGCTGGCCTTGCCCGGTGTCAGCCTCAATGGCTGCCCAGAGCAACGCATTCCCCACACCCTGAACCTGTGCATCGATGCCAGTGGTTTTAATAGCGCTGCATTGGCCAGTGAGCTGGCGCTGTCGAGCACCTCAGCCTGTAACTCAGCCAGCAATGCTGCCTCACATGTATTGCTGGCACTCGGGCTGGACGAGCGCAAGGCACGCAACAGTGTGCGCCTGAGCCTTGGCCGTTACACCAAGGAAGCGGATGTAGACAAAGCCGTGGAGGTGTTCAAGCGAGTGGTATCGGCTGCTGCGACTGCATTGTGGTAGCTGCCTGTCCAAGTTCATGTGCCTGCTGTACTGCGCATGAACCTGGACAGGTGTTCTGGCGGTGTTGTCAAAGCCCCAGGGTTGGGCCGCGAATATCATTGGGCGGTGGCACATCGGGATAGCGCGGTAGATGCGGCGGTGGTACGTCCGGCCCACCGCAGATCGGCCTGCTCACCGGCGGAAATACCGGCATGATGGTCGCATCCGAGCCACCCGCGACCTGATCCAGCTCCTCGACGCTCAACTCGCGCGGGGTTTGTGCATGTACAGAAGGCATAAATAACGCTCCTTGAAGTAAATGAGGCAGGCCGAGGCTGAATCAGCCGAGGCCAGGCACGTCGCCAATCAATAGCTGTCGCCGAACAGCTCAGGCCATTCGGGAAACTGCGGCGGCGGCCCGCGGACGATTTCCGGTTGGCCGGCACCGCCGCTGATCAGCTCGGTTTCTTCTTCACTCAAGTCATGCAATGCGTCATGGCTGAACGCATCAGGGCTAGTCATGATCAACACTCCTTGTGGTCAATGAAACGCCCCGATTATTGCCCCCCTCGCACCTTTTGACTCTAGGGCGGGTGTCCTAACTGCACAGTGCCATCATCTTGGCCTTCAGAGGAAGGTGAACACCGTCGAGGCGGGCAGGCGCGACTTGTTCAGACCGGCGTTGAAGTCTTCCGGGCTGCGGTAGCCCAGGCACAACAGCACGACGCTGGTGAAGCCACGCTCACGCAGGCCCAACTCTGCATCCAGCGCCTTGCTGTCGAAACCTTCGATTGGCGTAGCATCGATGTTCAGCGCGGCCGCACCGAGCAGCGCCGTGCCCAGCGCCAGGTACGTCTGCTTTTCCATCCAGTGCTGCACGTCTTTTTGATCGAAACGGTGCAGATTGACGTAGAAACGGCGGCTTTGATCTTGCCCTGCGCGGGCCTGATCGTCACGGAAGCGGCCATCTTGCGCTTCCTGTTCCAGCACTGCCTGCAGATGCGCATCAGGCATTTCGGTACGGGTGGCGAAGACGATCACGTGCGAAGCGTTGAGGATCTTGGGCGTGTTGTAGGCGAACGCCTCGGTGCTCTTGGCGATACGCGCCTTGCCTTCATCGCTGTCGGCAACGATGAAGTGCCACGGCTGCGAGTTGACCGAAGAAGGGCTGTGGCGCAGTTGCTCAAGCAAGGTATCGACGGTCGCCTGGGGGATCTTGCGGGCGGCGTCGTAGGCTTTGGTGGTATAGCGGCGTTTGGCCAAGGTCACGGTGTCCATCGAAAAGCTCCTGTAGTGATCGAAACTGGCGGGCATCTTATCTCGCCCTTGAGAAAGAAAAACCTTCGCCATGCAACAACACTTTCGTCGAGGGAGTGAAAATGCTGCGCTCCCCCCTGCAACCCCGCGCACGCCAGTTCAAGCATTTCCCGAGCTAATGACAAAGTGCCACATCGGCATTAAGATCAAGCCCTTTTTGTATGACCGCCACAGCCTCTCCTTCAGGGCGGTTTCGCCAGCTTAAGCAAGGACGTCGCGTGGAGAATTACCAGCTTTCTGAACTATGGAAAACAGCCTTCGCACCTCAGGACGACGGCCTCGACAGGCAACGAAATCGCCTAATCGAAGCGTTCACGGAGTTTCGAAAAAATGTGGCTACGCTGGTAAGCCATATCCACAAGGACATGCCGTCCTTGACCGTGCATGACATCACTCACATCGATGCCCTGTGGCTGACCGCGTCGGAAATTACCGGGCCTGACTATCCGCTCAATCCTGCCGAGGCGTTCGTGCTGGGTGGCGCGTTTCTGCTGCATGACGCAGCGCATTGCGTAGCCGCGTATCCGGGAGGTGTTGAGGAGATCGTCTCGTTGCCGGAATGGGCGGTCTATTGCAGTACGTTGAAAATCGATCCGGCAACCCTGCAACGAGGCAGCCCTGAGTTTCAGAAAGTACTGTTCGAAGTGCTGCGCGCCTTGCATCCCAAGCAAGCGCGCAACTTGGCGCACAAAAGCTGGACGATTGCCGGGGACGATAGCGCGCTGTTCCTGCTGCCTAATGCTGAGCTGCGCAGGGCCTATGGCGACGTGATCGGTTTGGTCGCCGAAAGCCACTGGCATCATCCCCATCAACTTGAGTTGTTGCACCCTCAGAAAATTACCCCAGCAGCTTGCCTGCAGCCGGCGTTGTGGACAGTCGATGTGCTCAAACTCGCGCTGATCCTCAGAACGGCAGATGCCGCACACATCGATGCGCAGCGCGCGCCGCGTTTTCTCCAGGCACTGACCAGGCCCACTGGGCTGTCACTTGAGCACTGGCGGTTCCAGTCCCGCCTCAATAGCGTCAAGCGCGATGCGGATCCTCAACGCAAAGAGTTGTGCCTGTCAGGTTCGCCCTTCCCGCTCGAGGAACAATCTGCCTGGTGGCTGGCCTTTGACGCGGCCAAGATGATCGACAGCGAACTGCGCGCCAGCGAACGCCTGCAGCTCGACTACAATCGACCGCTGTTTGCAGTGCGGTCCGTGGCCCACCTCCACAGCACAGAGAGCTTTGCCGTAAACGTCCCCACTACCGGCTGGCACCCGATCGATACCAGCCTGAAGATCAGCAACATCAGCAAGATCGTGGAGCAGTTCGGTGGGCAGCGGCTTTATGGCGACGATCCCTCTGCCGCCCTTAGGGAGCTGATCCAGAACGCCAGGGATGCGGTCAACGCGTGCCGCAGCCTGGGCGGGCTTGGCGAGGAAGAAGGTGAGATTGAAGTCTGCGTGCAATCCACCGCCGAAGGTGACTGGCTGCATGTCACCGACACCGGCATAGGCATGAGCCGCTATGTGCTTACCGAAGTGCTGCTGGATTTCGGCAAATCGCTTTGGAAAAGCGAAGAGCTGATGGGTGAGTGGGAACGGCTGATTCGGACTGACTTCGAAGCGGTAGGACGCTTTGGCATTGGCTTTTTTGCCGTGTTCATGCTCGGCAGCCGGGTAATGGTCAACACGCGCCGGTATGAAACTCAGGAAAACGACGATCCTCAATGGATTTTGGAGTTTGCCAATAATCACGCAGCCAGACCCACCCTGAGAGTCCCTAGCGAAAATGAAAAGCTGCGTCGTCACGGTACCCGGGTCTCGGTACTACTGGATGCCGGAAAACTCGAACAACTGCTTACAGTGAGTGTGAGTTATAACGAGACATCCCCTATCACCCTGCAAGAGAGATGTGCAAGTCTAGCACCGGCCATTGATATAAACCTTTTCAGCAATACCGAGGGCCGCAAAGTAAAGGCGGTTCAGGCCAATGACTGGCTCAAGGTAGATGACCTGTCACTGTTAAAGCGCATCAGTCCTGGGCGAATTACAGAAGATAGTTACCCAAAAGATATCACGCAGTTAAAACCGATTACCGACGAGAAAAACCGGATAGTTGGGCGCATCGGCATCAACCTGTCCCGGTTTTATCAGCTGAACGAAATCAGCGCCAGCGGTATCTACAAAGGAATCGTCACAGGATCATTTTCGGGAATCGTCGGCATTTTATCGACTACTCAGCAGGAAGACCTGGCAAGACGGGGTGCAGCCCTTGAGCTCTCCGCACAAGCATTCAGAGCTTGGATCACCGCTAACGCCGATGACTTTCTGGCACTGCACCAATGGGATCTTGGCCAATATGCAACCCTCGCGCTCATGGGGATCGATAAGCACAAAATCAAAATTGGTTTGGTGAAAGGCGAACCGGTTACCTATCAGCAATTTGTCGAGGGCTGTGCATCGATCGATACGGTCGCCATCCATTCCAGCTATATCAGCCCAGAAGAAGAGGATGACGTGACCGCCAAAGACTTTTACAAATACGGCCAGTATGAAGGTTTCGTTGTCGAGACCGTGAGCGAGCGCTCCCTACATTTCCTTAGGCAACTCAAGTCCGCGAGCAGCGTTGCTTCCAACAGTATTGACGACATCATCAGACAGGGCATCAGCCAAGCCTGGGGAACTTATACCTTTAGTGAAGAGGAAAAAATCAAAGTCGCTACTGTTAAAGAGCACGCCATCATCCGAGAATGCGATGTCTATCGCAAAGCCTGAACGACGGCCGCGAAGACGCCGATGACGTCAAGCGGCCGCCCCCTTTGCGCCACTAGCGCAAACCCTCAACCAGCAAAAATCGCCGGGATGTACTTGACGAATCCATACACCGTCAAGCCACCAAACCCCACCACGAACAGCACCAGGTAGGTCTCATACCAGCGCAGCACATCTGCCCACGCCACCGGCTTCTTGGCCGCTACCGCGACCTTGTACTTCGACGCCAATTCCGACTCGTCCTGTCGATAGCTCAACCAGGAAAACACCCCGCCCACCAGCAAGGCCAGCACCAGCAGGGAGATCATGACGAACAGCGCCAACAGCACCCAAGATGCGTAAAGTCCTGATTCGACCGGCAGCTTATCCTTGGTAGCCGTCACCACCGCGAACTGTCCAGCAAACAGCGCCAGCACCAAGGCCTGGTACACCGTTATGATCTTGAACGTCGCTTCATTCAGTGCCTGTTTCTGCGACAAGACATACTTGTACTTCTCAAGAACCAGATCGTCTTTCAGGCTCACTTCCCACTCCCTTCCTCTTGATGCCGCTAAGGCGCAATCGCGCCCTTACAGCGCTACCCCCGTTTCCTGGGGGCGCAAATATACTGCGGTTCGCAAAGCGCTGCACATTCGTTCTAAACCTGCGCAGCGGTTCTGCGATAAGGTTGCAGGCTCCTCACAAGCGGCCATGGCCATGAGCAACTGGATCGACCTTGCCCAAGACATCGATACCGGCATCGAGTCGGTACGGGCGCATTTCATCGGCCATGCCTACGACCCGCACTGGCACGACAGCTACCTGGTGGGCGTGACCGAACAAGGCGTGCAGCAGTTCCACTGCCGCCGCGCCCGCCATCGCAGTACGCCGGGCCAGGTGTTCTTGCTCGAACCTGGCGAAATCCACGATGGCCAGGCCCCCACCGAGGATGGCTTTACCTATTCGACGCTGTATCTGGACCCCAACTGGATGGAGGCCGAAGTGCGCGCCTTGTTCGAGCACGCGCCTGCCGATGGCCTGCCCAGCTTCGCCGATACGCTGTGCCGCGACGAACGCCTGACGGGCGCTACCTTACGGGTGTTCCAGGCCATGCACGGCAAAGAGCTGCGCATCGTTCGGCAAACCGCCATGGACGATCTGCTCGCCTGCCTCACCCAGCACCTGCACTGGCGCAAACGGCTCAACCCCGACCCGAGCCTGCCGCTGACCGCGCAGGTGGCCCGTGACTATCTGCATGCGCATCTGGATCAGGACATCGGCTTGGATAACCTGGCGCGCACCTGTGGCGTTGACCGCTTCCGCCTGAGCCGGGCGTTCAAGGCTGCCTTCGGCCTGGCCCCGCATGCCTACCTGATCCAGCTGCGGGTCGCCCGCGCCCGCCGCCTGCTGGCGCAAGGCCAAACGCCCGCCGAGGTGGCCAGCGCCCTGGGCTTTGCCGACCAGAGTCACCTGGGGCGCTGGTTTCGCCGGGCGTATCAATTGACCCCGGCAGACTACCGCCGCCGCTGCTCAATCGTTCCAGACTGATCCGCCGCCAGCGGCGAGCATGGTGCTCCAATTGTGTGGAGTAGCCCGTCATGGCGCAGTCGCTGTTGCCCTTTGTCCTGTTCGCCCTGGTCGCCAGTATCAGCCCGGGGCCGACCAATCTGCTGATCCTCGCCCACGGCGCCCAGCGCGGCCTGCGCGCCAGCGTGGCGCCGATCCTCAGCGGCTGTCTGGCTGCAGCGGGGATGGTCTGGGTAGTGGGCTTGGGCTTGGCCGAAGTGCTGTTGCAGCACCCCGTCGCGCAGCAGCTGATGAGTTGGCTGGGCGTACTTTGGCTGAGTTGGCTCGGCTGGCAGTTGCTGCGCCGCGCCGCTGCGCCTTTGCACAGTACCCAGCGGGCACGCTTTGGGGCAGTGAGCGCGGCCACCTTGCAGTTGATCAACCCCAAGGTATGGATGATGGCAATCGTGATCATCGGCGTGTTTGCCGCGCCTGGACAGCCGGTGTGGCAGTTGGCGCTGATCTTTCTGATCATCGCCCTGCCGTGCATGACTGCCTGGGCGCTGCTCGGGGTCGGCAGCGCCCGCTGGTTGCAGTCACCGCAGCGGGTGCGGCGGTTCAATCAGCTGTTGGCGTGGTTGCTGATCGTCTCGGCCTGGTCGGCGTTGTTGGCCTGACCAAGGAAGCTGACTCTCTCAGTGTGGCGCTGGCACTGCCTGGCGAAACAGCGTGGTGCTGGCCACGGCCAGCACCAGCCCAACCAAGGCAACACTGCCGCCGACCAGGCCGATATTGGCCACACCCATCTGGCTGCTGACGATACTGCCCAGCAATGCCCCGCCGCCGATGCCGATGTTGTAGATACCGGAGAACAGCGCCATGGCTACATCGGTGGCGTCGGATGCGAGTTTCAAGGTCTTCGACTGCAGCGACAGGCTGAAGCTCAGAATCGCCACGCCCCAGAACATGCTCAGCACAGCGAACGCTGTGAAGTTGCCCGACAGCGGCAACAGCAACAGCAGGCATGCCGCCAGGCAGCCGATCGAGCCAACCAGAAAGCCATGCGGGAAGCGATCGCTATAGCGGCTGAACAGCACCGAACCCAGTACACCCGCACCACCGAACAACAGCAGCAATAAGGTGGTGCGTTCACCGCCGATCTGCGCCACATGCAGGGCGAACGGCTCGATGTAGCTGTAGGCGGTGAACTGCGCAGTGATCACCAGGGTGACCAGCAGGTAGGTAATCACCAGCGCCGGGCGCTTGAACAAGATCGGCAGACTGCGCAGCGACCCTGAGTTCTGGCTCGGCAGCAGCGGCAGCGACTTCATCAGGCAAAGCATGGTCGCCAGCGCCACCCCAGCGATGCTCAAGAAAGTCACCCGCCAACCCAGCGCCTCACCCACCACGCGCCCCAAGGGAATACCGAGCACCATCGCCAGCGTGGTGCCGGTGGCTAGCAAGCCCAGGGCCTTGGCCTGCTGCCCAGGTGGAGCTACGCGCACCGCCAGAGAGGCGGTGATCGCCCAGAACACGGCATGGGCCAAGGCGATGCCGATCCGGCTGACCAGCAGCATGGCAAAGCTCTGCGACAGCCACGACAACAAGTGGCTGAGGATGAACACCAAAAACACGAACAACAGCAACCGGCGCCGCTCGACGTTGCGCGTCAGCAACATCATCGGCAGCGAAGCCAGGGCGACCACCCAGGCATAGATGGTCAGCATCAGGCCGACCTGGGCGGTGGTCATGTCGAAACTGCGGCCGATGTCACTGAGCAGCGCCACCGGGACGAACTCGGTGGTGTTGAAGATGAACGCCGCCAGGGCCAGCGCGATCACGCTCAGCCAACTGCCGCCGCCCACCAGTGCGGGCATGGATGTAGGGATGGGACCATTCATGGAAGTGGCGTGTAGCTCCAAAGAAAAAAGACGACGACACCCCCGCCAGCCAGCGAGTCGGCCCTCTGGCGGGTGTGGACAAAAATTATTGGAAGGATGCCCGGCATGGTACGCGTCAAGCCTGGGCCTCACAACCGCAGCGCAACCGGAGTACCATGCGCGCTTCTGATAGACCGCGGAACAAGGAGTCCGATCCGCCCATGGACAAGCAACACCCCCAGCAGCAATGGCAACAGGCGGTCAGTAGCTATGCCCAGGCCATCAATCGCTTCGTCAGCCAAGGGCAGGCGCAAGGCTGGGACGATCTCCAAGAGCCGCAAGCGCCGCCCACCGAACACCTGCTCCCAGCCTGGCAAGCGGCCTTGCAGGCGATTAACCAACCCGGCGTGAGTGACGCGCAGCGCCAGGCATTTCGCGAGGCCTGGCCGCCGGCGCACCAGCCGCTGCTGCCCTTGCTCGAGCAACACGGTCAGGCTATCGGCACCCTGCTGCTGCTTGATGACGGCAGCCTGCTGGCACGCATCGGCACGCCGTTCGACCGCGGCCAGGTAGTGCGCATCGATGGCTACAGCGTGACCCCGGTGATCGGTGTCGAGCATTTCGGCCGCTGCCCCCAACGCCGCTACTTTGCCCTGGCCAACGCCGAGGGTATCCGCGTCACCGATGGCTGGGGCGGGCCACAGGTCGCCCGGTTTGCCTGGCCCAACGGCCTGGAGGGGTTGCCTGCCGGCTACCCGTTCGAGCCGTTCGACCTGCCGCCAACGCCGACCGCGATCACGCCGTTCCCCGATGGCCAACGGCTGCTGCTGGTCAGCAGCGAAGGCGTGTTCGTGCTGGCCGCCACTGGCGCCACCCGGCTACTGCCCGATGAGCAAGCGATCCTGCAAGACCTGGCTCAAGGCATCGACCCTGACGACATCAACCTGGGGCTGGGCATGGAGCACGGCGCCCTGTCCGCCGACGGCAGCCTGATCGCCATCGGCGAACAGTGCGGCCGCCACCGGGTCCTGGACCAACAGCTGCGACTGCTCGCCGAGATCGGTCCGGTGAGCGAATACCCGCACTTTGCCCTGTTCAACCAGCGCGGCGATCAGTTGCTGCTCAACGCCTGCCACTTCTACAACGGCGCCAGCCTCGGGGTGCGCACTGCCGACCTGCCTGGGCTGGACACCGAGCACTACAGCGACGACCCGCGTACCCCACTGTTGCACGAGGGCGCGCGAATCTACGCCGGTGTAGCACGCGAGCACGAATACATCGTCGGCGATGCCCATGGTTACCTGCGGGCCTTTGGCGAGGATGGTCGTGAGCACTGGCAGCATCACCTGGGCTCGACCCTCTGCGCGATGGATATCAGTGCCGATGGCCGCACCCTGGTGGCTGCCAGCTACGCCGGGTTCATCTCGCTGATCGCCCTGGACAGTGGCCGGCCTGACTGGCAGATCGGCACCGGCGAGCATGCCGAGGTGCGCCGTTGGTTGTTCTGGAAGGGGCTGGACAAGCCGCTGGCCTGGTAGCCAGTTTGCCCCGGCCTCCTCGCGGGGCAAGCCCGCTCCTACAGCGATCGGGTAGGCGCGGTCCCGCGATGAGATCGGGGCAGACTCCATCAGGCCTTCAGCGTGGCCATGTCGATCACGAAGCGATACTTCACATCGCCAACGATCATCCGCTCATAGGCCTGGTTGATGTTGCGGATATCGAGCATCTCGATATCGCAGCTGATGCCATGCTCGGCGCAGAAATCCAGCACTTCCTGAGTCTCGGCGATACCGCCAATCAGCGAACCCGCCAGCACCCGGCGCTTCATCACCAAATTGGCCGCATGCAGCGGTGGCTCGACCGGCTCGATCAAGCCGACCAGAATGTGCACGCCATCGAAGGTCAGCGTTTCCAGGTAGGGGTTGAGATCGTGCTGTACCGGAATGGTGTCGAGCAAGAAGTCAAAACGCCCCGCTGCAGCGCGCATCTGCTCCGGGTCAGTGGACACGATTACGTGATCGGCGCCCTGGCGACGGGCTTCTTCGGCTTTGGCCGCCGAGCGGGTGAACAGCGTCACTTCAGCGCCCAGCGCCTTGGCGAACTTGATGCCCATGTGGCCCAGACCGCCCATACCGAGGATGCCAACCTTGTGCCCAGGGCCGACGCCATGGTGCTTGAGCGGCGAGTAGGTAGTGATACCGGCGCACAGAATCGGCGCCGCGCTGGCCAGGTCCAGGCCCTGGGGAATGCGCAACACGAAGTGCTCGCTGACCACGATGCTGTTGGAATAGCCACCCATGGTGTTGCTGCCGTCGACTCGATCAGGGGTGGCATAGGTCATGGTCGGACCTTCCAGGCAGTACTGTTCCAGGTCCTTGGCGCAGGCCTCACAATGCCGGCAGGAGTCGACCATGCAACCCACGCCCACCAGGTCGCCGACCTTGTGCTGGGTGACCTTGGCACCGACCGCAGTGACCCGGCCGACAATCTCATGGCCTGGCATCAGTGGGTACACGGCAATGCCCCACTCGTTGCGCGCCTGATGGATGTCAGAGTGGCACACACCGCAGTAGAGGATCGCGATGGCGACATCATCGGCACGCGGGCTGCGGCGCTCGAAGGTCATGGGGGCCAGCGGACTGGTGGGAGTTTGGGCGGCGTAACCGATGGCGGTATACATGCAGGACCTCGCAAAAAGTGAAACGATTCAGGCGGCGCATTTTGTTCGCCAAAAGCCGCTTCGCCCACAGCAGATTCTCCGGCATGCATGCCTGATTCTCCGAACCTGGCTGTGAGCATCTGGCGCTGGCGCTGCAATCTGCGAAGATGCCAGTGTCTGATCCTCTGCCCTGGTCCATCATGCAGCTCACTCGCCACGTCGACGCCAATGCCCCGCTTTGCGCCCTGATCCGTAGCCTGGCCACGCGCCCAGGCTTTGTACCGACTCACTTGCCCCAGGTGCAGGTATTGAGTTGGGATCATTACGTGGCCAGTAGCCCGCAGCTCTATGAGCCCAGCCTGATGATCCTGGCCCAGGGCAGCAAGCTGGCGCGCCTGGGGCCACGCACCCTGGAGTACGGCGCCGGACATTACTTGGTGCAGGCGCTGTCGGTGCCGTTCATGTGCGAGACCTTCGCTACCGCTGAGGCGCCGTTACTAGGGGTGGCCGTCGATATCGATCGTGGAGTGCTCAGCGAGTTGGTGCAGAACATGGGCCTTGCCCCTGATGCTGCAGTCGAGGCGCAGACACCCCAGTCGATGACGTCGGCAGCACTGGACGCGCCGATGCGCGAGAGCGTCGAGCGCTTGCTGCAGTGCCTGCAGGATCCACTGGACGCCAGGGTGCTGGGGCCGGCACGGGTGCGCGAGGTGCTCTATACCGCCTTGCGCGGCCCCCAGGCCGGGGTACTGCGAGCCTTGGTCGAGCAACAAGGACATTTAGCCCGGATTGGCGCGGCGCTGGCTTATCTGCGTGAGCACTACGCCGAGCCGTTGAGCGTGGAGGCGTTGGCCAGTTGCGCCAACATGAGCGTGTCGACCTTCCATGAGCACTTCAAGCGCTGCACCGACATGGCGCCGATGCAGTACCTCAAACGCCTGCGCCTGCTCAAGGCCCAGCAAATGCTGATCGGCGAAGGCCTGGGCGTGGCGCAGACCGCGCACCGGGTGGGGTACCAGAGCACCTCGCAGTTCAGCCGCGAGTACAAGCGCCAGTTTGCCCATAGCCCAGGCGATGCGCAGCCTTACCAGAGCCTTCCGGTCTAAGTAGCCAACGGGGGCCGCTTTGCAGCCCTTCGCAGCGCAGGCGAGCCCAATCCCACAGGGTTCACTTCAGCCTGATGTTCTGCGTAGTACCTGTAGGAGCGGGCTTGCCCGCGAAGGGCAGCGAAGCGGCCCCATAGCATCACCTTTAGTGGACAAGTCATGCAACCAATGCATTTGCCCTTTGCCGCGAACCCGTGGCATAGATGCGGGTCTGCCTTTACATGTCCGCTTTGCGTCATCGAGGAGTTTCGTGCATGAGCAAGTCCCCCTACGTCCCGCCCAAGGTCTGGCGCAACGACGCAGCCTCCGGCGGTCAGTTCGCCAGTATCAACCGCCCGGTTGCCGGCGCCACCCATGACAAAGCGCTACCGGTAGGTAAACAGCCCTTGCAGCTGTACTCGCTGGCAACGCCCAATGGCGTCAAGGCCACCATCTTGCTCGAAGAGCTGCTGGCGCTGGGGCACAGCGGGGCTGAGTACGATGCCTGGCTGATCCGCATCGGCGACGGCGAGCAGTTCTCCAGCGGCTTCGTCGAGGTCAACCCCAACTCCAAGATCCCTGCCCTGCTCGATCGCAGTGTCGAGCCTGCCATCCGCGTGTTCGAGTCTGGTTCGATCCTGGTTTACCTGGCCGAGAAGTTCGGCGCGTTTCTGCCCAAGGCGCCTGCCGCGCGTACCGAAACGCTGAACTGGCTGTTCTGGCAGATGGGCGCCGCGCCCTACCTGGGCGGTGGTTTCGGCCACTTCTATGTGTATGCGCCGGAGAAGATCGAATACGCCATCAACCGCTTCACCATGGAAGCCAAACGGCAATTGGACGTGCTCGACCGACGCCTGGCCGAGAGCCGCTACCTGGGTGGCGATGACTACAGCATCGCCGACATCGCCGTGTGGCCGTGGTATGGCCAGCTGGTACGCGGCAACTTGTATGACGCCGCCGAGTTTCTCGCGGTGCAGGAATACCCTAATGTGCAGCGCTGGGCTGAAGAGATCGCCCAGCGCCCCGCGGTGCAGCGTGGCACCCGGGTCAATCGCACCTGGGGTGATGAGGCGAGCCAAGTGCCAGAGCGGCATTCGGCGGCGGATCTGGATTGACCCAAGTGGGGCCGCCAGACAGCGGCCCCACCCAGCGCGTTAGCCCACCAGATGCAGGAAATGCATATGACGTTCGAAGTGATCGAGAATGTCTCCGATCACTTCATCCTTCGACCAGCCCATCACATCATGATCCTGACCGCCCTCGCGCAGGTGGACTTCGGCGCGGAAGTACTTGCGCTCATCGCCCGGCGCATCGCTGCTGACGAAGCTGGGCATGGCATAGGCCTGCGGACGAATCTGGTAGACGAAGGTGTCGTCACTCGGGCCGACCTTGAGCGTCACACTGCCCTCCTCACCCTGCTCCACGCTGCACTCATAGCCCTGGCGCCGCCATTCTTCGGCCACCGCTTCACAGGCCGGCAATCCGACTTCGGTAATGAAGCGCGAGACATGCGCACGACGCGGGAACATCGCCAGCGTGCGCAGGCGCCGCTGCCAGTTACCGGCAGCACGTGAAGCGGTCGGCGAGATGGCCAGCGCCTGATAGCGCAAGTTGCGTTTGGTCGCATCGAGCTTGAGCGCCTTGAGCAAGCCACGGGTGCTGCACAGCAAGGCGATGGTGAACGGCAAGGCACTGGCGATGGTCGCTGTCTGCAACGCCTTCAGGCCATCGGCAAGCAGCAGTGCGATCGCCACCAGGCCCATGCTCGACGCCCAGAAGATGCGCTGGCGAATCGGCGTATTCTCCTGACCGCCCGAGGCGAGCATGTCGACCACCATGGCCCCGGTGTCGGCGGAGGTGACGAAGAACACCACCACCATGATCACTGCCAGGGTGCTGATCACACTGGCGAACGGAAAGTGCTCAAGGAAGGCGAACAGCGCCAGCGAGGTGTCCTTGTTCACCGCCATGGCCAAGTCGTTCAGCCCCTCGTTGAGGATCATATGGATCGCGGTATTGCCGAACACCGTCATCCACAGCAGGGTGAATGCGGTCGGCACCAGCAGCACGCCGGTGACGAATTCGCGGATCGTGCGGCCCCGGGAGATGCGCGCAATGAACAGCCCGACGAAGGGCGACCAGGCCAGCCACCAGCCCCAGTAGAACAGGGTCCAGCCGCCGATCCAGTCCGTCGGCTGGTAGGCATACAGGTTAAGCGTGCGGGTGACGATCTCGCCCAGGTAGCTGCCGGTGTTCTGTACGAAGGTCTGCAAGATCAGCACAGTCGGCCCCAGCAGCATCACCATCAGCAACAGCAGCACCGCCAAACCCAGGTTGAGCTCGGAAAGCCGGCGAATGCCCTTGTCCAGCCCCGACATCACCGACAAGGTGGCGAGCAAGGTAGTACCGATGATCAGCCCGATCTGGATCGGCGTCGACACCGGCACGCCGAACAACGCATTGAGCCCGGTGTTGATCTGCGCCACGCCAAAGCCCAGCGAAGTGGCCACGCCAAACACCGTGCCGATGATGGCGAAGATATCCACGGCATGGCCGATCGGCCCGTAGATACGCTCACCAATCAGCGGGTACAGCGCCGAACGCAAGGTCAGTGGCAAACCCTGGCGGTAGCTGAAGTAGGCCAGGATCAACGCCACGATGGCGTAGATCGCCCAGGCATGCAGGCCCCAGTGGAAGAAGGTGATGCGCATGGCTTCACCGGCGGCCTGCACCGTGCCGCCCTCACCCATCGGCGGATTGAGAAAATGCATCACAGGCTCGGCCACGCCAAAGA
Organism: Pseudomonas sp. xss_2; assembly: GCF_043104195.1. Classification (NCBI taxonomy): domain Bacteria; kingdom Pseudomonadati; phylum Pseudomonadota; class Gammaproteobacteria; order Pseudomonadales; family Pseudomonadaceae; genus Pseudomonas; species Pseudomonas sp. xss_2. Next base: position 31,291 of record NZ_JBICKL010000076.1, on the reverse strand, counting down.
ACATCAAGCCGATGCCCATGCCGGCAGAAAACAGCATGGCGAACCAGGTGGTGCTGCTGTAATCGGGGGTGCTGTGGTCGGGCCCAAGCTTGATATCGCCATAGCGGCTGATGCCGAGGAACACCACCGTGCCGAGAATGACCGCCACCGCCAGGATGTAGAACCAGCTGACATTACCGATGATCCACCCCTGGACCTGGGCGAACAGGTTCTGTGCATGCGCTTGAAACACGCTGGCATACAGCACCAGCACCAGCAACAGCACGGCGGAAACCCAGAAAACCGGAGGGTTGATCGTGGACTTGGGGGTCTTGTCTGGCGGTATCGACATCGATGGCAGGCTCCAACGGGGCGCTTCATGCGCACTTTATTCACAAACAAAGGTAAATCCTGACGAGAATTACCGACTTAGTCTGTAGGAAAAAGGCCAGCTATCTGGCTTTCTACCTACTCTCCGAACACGTTTGCCTGACAGGGTTCGCCGACAAGACTGCCGCGCTGCAAAAATGCTTTTCCCCCGCGCAAGCCTGCGTCGGCTGTGGGCTTCTTGTACACTCGCCTCACTAGCCCCCACCTGTACATTTTGGTGACAGCATGATCGAGGTAACCGAGGTTTCCATTGCCGAGCTGCGCGACGCGCTCACGACTGGCCGTACCACGGCCGTCGAACTCGTCAAGGCCTACCTGGCCCGCATCGACGCCTACGACGGCGCCGACACCCCCACCGCGCTGAACGCGGTGGTGGTACGCAACCCTGAAGCACTCAAGGAGGCCGAGGCCTCCGACGCCCGGCGCGCTCGTGGTGAAAGCCTCGGCCCGCTCGATGGCATTCCCTACACGGCCAAGGACAGCTACCTGGTCAAAGGTCTGACCGCTGCCTCCGGTAGCCCGGCATTCGCCGAGCTGGTCGCCCAGCGCGACGCCTTCACCATCGAGCGCCTGCGCGCCGCCGGCGCCATCTGCCTGGGCAAGACCAACATGCCTCCGATGGCCAACGGCGGCATGCAGCGTGGCGTCTATGGCCGCGCCGAAAGCCCGTACAACGCCGCCTATCTTACCGCGCCATTCGCCTCCGGCTCGTCCAACGGGGCCGGTACCGCTACCGCCGCCAGCTTCTCGGCCTTCGGTCTGGCTGAAGAAACCTGGTCCAGCGGTCGTGGCCCTGCTTCGAACAACGGCCTGTGCGCCTATACCCCGTCGCGCGGGGTGATCTCGGTGCGCGGCAACTGGCCGCTGACGCCGACCATGGATGTAGTGGTGCCGTATGCGCGGACCATGAGCGATCTGCTGGAGATCCTCGATGTCGTAGTCGCCGACGATGCCGACAAACGCGGCGATCTGTGGCGCCTGCAACCTTGGGTGCCGATCCCTGCGGCCTCCTCGGTTCGCCCGGCTTGCTACCTCGACCTGGCGGTCGATGCCAGCTCGCTCAAGGGCAAGCGTTTCGGTGTGCCACGTATGTACATCAATGCCGATGAACTGGCCGGGACCTCGGAAAAACCGGGTATCGGCGGCCCGACCGGCCAGCGTATCAACACCCGGGCCAGCGTCATCGACCTCTGGCAGCAAGCGCGCCTGGCCCTTGAGGCCGCTGGCGCCGAAGTGGTCGAGGTGGACTTCCCGCTGGTCTCCAACTGCGAAGGCGACCGCCCCGGTGCACCGACCGTGTACAACCGCGGCATCGTTTCCAAGGCGTTCCTCCACGACGAGCTGTGGGAGCTGTCCGGTTGGGCCTTCGACGATTTCCTGCGGGCCAACGATGACCCCAAGCTCAACCGCCTGGCTGATGTCGATGGGCCGAAGATCTTCCCCCACGACCCCGGCACCCTGCCCAACCGCGAAGATGACTTGGCCGCCGGCATGGACGAGTACGTCAACATGGCCAAGCGCGGCCTGAAGAGCTGGGATCAGATCGCGACCGTCCCGGACGGCCTACGCGGCCTCGAGCAGACCCGCAAGCTCGACCTGGAAGACTGGATGGACAACCTCGGCCTGCACGCCGTGCTGTTCCCAACCGTGGCCGACGTGGGTCCTGCGGATGCCGACGTCAATCCTGCGTCGGCCGACATCGCCTGGAGCAACGGTATCTGGGTGGCCAACGGCAACCTGGCGATCCGTCACCTGGGCGTGCCTACTGTCACCGTGCCGATGGGCGTGATGGCTGATATCGGCATGCCGGTGGGGCTGACGTTTGCCGGCCGCGCTTATGATGACTCGGCCCTGCTGAGCTTCGCCGCCGCCTTCGAGTCGACTGGCTCACGTCGTATCGTGCCGCCGCGCACGCCTGCGCTGGGCTGATATCGCGTCGCTCTTTTCGCGGGCCAGCCCGCTCCCACAGGATCTCCACCACTCTTCAGGCTGGTGGGGTACCTGTAGGAGCGGGCTTGCCCGCGATAAGGCCGGTACTGTTAGCCTCGTTGACTCATCCCTCAAAATTCAACAAACTGTATAAAAATTACATTTTGTTGAATACCTTATGTCCGTCACTCACCTCCAACGCGAACGCCAACTGGTCCTGTCTACCCTCAAGGCTGCTATCGCCGCGATCGGCAGCGTTGCCGGGCGCAACATGGAGATCCTCCTGCACGACCTCGACCAGCCCGAGCAATCGGTGGTGGCAATCGTCAACGGCCACCTTTCCGGACGCGCCGTCGGCAGCCCGATTCTCGCTGCACCCGAACAGGATCAAGGCTTCCAGGCGCTGATGCGCGCCGCGCACACGCCAGGCTGCGAGCCGGTGGTCCTGCCTGATTATCCCACCACCCTCAAAGGCCGCAGCCTGCGCAGCGCCACCGCTATCCTGCGCGACAGCGAAGGGCATCCGTTCGCCAGCCTGTGCGTCAATGTCGACCACAGTGGCCTGGATGCCGCCCTTGAGTTCCTCCGGCAACTGCAGCCATTGGGCGCGGATCAGGTCTTGAGCACGCCCCTGCCAGCTGACGATCCAGCCGACATGAGCGTGCTGATGGCCGAGATCATTGCCAACGCGCTGCAGTCCTGCGGTCACGACCGGATGAACAAACAGGCCAAGGTCGAGGCTGTGCGGGTGATGCAAGAGCGCGGTCTGTTCATCGTCAAAGGCGGCGTGGAAAAAGCCGCCGCAGCGCTCGGTGTGACCCGCTACACCGTTTACAACTACCTTGAGCAATTGCGTGGCGAAACCTCGTCCGCTGCTCGTGACGACTGACTTTACGGAGACCGCCATGCCCTTGCACATCCACACCCCGCTGATCGAATCACGCCCCCTGTCGCTGGCTGCTGGCCGCTCGGTCTGGCTCAAGCTCGATGCCTTGCAGCCTTGCGGCTCGTTCAAACTGCGCGGGGTTGGCCACGCCTGTGAAGTCCACCACGCTCGTGGCGCGCGCCACTTTGTCTCGTCCTCAGGCGGCAACGCTGGCCTGGCAGTGGCCTATGCCGGGCGTCTGCTGGGCGTGCCGGTGACCGTGGTGGTGCCAGAAACCACCACCGAACGCGCTAAGGAGCTGCTGCACCTGGAGGATGCCAAAGTGGTGGTCCATGGCGGCTCCTGGCAGGAGGCCAACGAACTGGCGCAAACCTTGATCGGGCCGAACGACGCCTTCATCCATCCGTTCGACGATCCACTGCTGTGGGCCGGCCACGCGAGCATGATCGATGAAGTTGCCGCGGCGGGTTTCAAGCCCGATGCGCTGGTGTTGTCGGTCGGCGGCGGGGGTTTGCTCAGCGGCGTCGTCGAGGGGCTCAAGCGCAATGGCTGGCAGGATGTGCCGGTGCTGGCAGTCGAAACCCAAGGTGCCGCCTCATTGCACGCTGCGGCGCAGGCTGGGCACACAGTAGCGCTGGAGCGGATCGCGTCGGTGGCAACTTCGCTGGGCGCCAAACGTGTAGCGGAACAGGCGATGGAGTGCCTGCGCACTCACCCAGTCAAGAGTCATCTGGTCAGTGACCGCGAAGCGCTGCAGGCCTGCGAGCGGTTCTTGCTCGATCACCGGCTGCTGGTAGAGCCGGCCTGTGGGGCGGCGCTGGCGTTGGCCTACGACGCTCAAGCGCTGGCGAGCTACCAGAAGGTCATGGTCGTAGTCTGTGGCGGCGCTACTGCCACTTTCGAGCAGATCCAGGCTTGGTTGGCTGCATGTCCCGCGTAAGCCCGGACCTGTGACTCAATGAAACGTCTTATGCTGGAGATCCCAAACCAACCATGAACCGCCCTCCATGTTCTACCGAATAAGCGCCGACACCCTGGTCCTGCTGCACCTGGCCTTCATCCTGCTGGTGTTGTCCGGCGGCCTGCTGGTGCTCAAATGGCGCGCAGCCGTGCTGATCCACCTGCCGGCCTTGGCCTGGGGCCTGGCCGTGGAGCTCCTGCACCTACGATGCCCGCTGACCGACTGGGAAAACCGCATGCGCGCCGCCGCAGGCGACGCCGGCTACCAGGGCGGCTTCATCGAGCACTACATCTGGCCACTGATCTACCCCGCCGGGCTGACACCGCAAATCCAGATCGTTTTTGGCCTGATCGTACTGGTGCTCAACCTCGGTGTGTACGGCTACGTCATCTGGCGCTGGCGCCGCTAGCGGGTAGCGACCACGAACAAACGCGGGAACGCCAGCAGCACCTTGCCATCGGTCGCTGGCGGATAGTCCTTTTGCATGGCCTGTAGGTACAACTGCAAGAAGTCCTTCTGTTCAGCCTCGTCCAACCGCGCCAGGTACGGACGCAAGGCCGAGCCCTTGAACCACTCCACCACCGTTTCTGCACCGCCTGCCAGCGGATGGTGATAGGTAGTGCGCCAGACATCCACCCGCGCGCACAGCGGGCTCAGCAAGTCGTAGTAGAAGCCGGCGTTGTGCCGCGGCGGCAGCGCGAAGTCGGCGAACTTGTCCGCCCACGGGCCACGGCTGGCGATCTCGCGCAACTGGCGATGGGCCGGTTCGTCGAGGTTGTCCGGGGTCTGCACGGCCAAGCTGCCACCTTGGCTTAGCTGCTCGATCAGGTGCGGATAGAGCGTGCCGTGGCTTGGCACCCACTGCAACGATGCGTTGGCGAGAATCAGCTCTTGAGGTTTGTGGGCAGTCCAACTGGCGATGTCGCCGATCTCGCAGCGCACTCGCGGCACGCCCAGGCGTGGGCGCTCCTTGGCCTTGGCGATCATGTCTGGATCACTGTCCAGCGCCAGGACCTGGGCATCGGGGTAGCGCTGCAATAGCACTTCGGTGGAGTTGCCCGGCCCGCAACCCAGGTCAGTGGCATGGTGTACCGAACAGGCAGGGACTGCGGCCAGCAAGTCGCGCACGGCGCGGGTACGTTCGTCTTCGAACAGGGAATATTGGTTGGCGGACCAGGCCATGGCGAACTCCTTAGGCGGACAATGCGTCTAGCATAAGCCATATACGCCCGCTTCGCGGGGCAAGCCCACGTTAGCCCGGCTTCATAGCGCACTGCGTGGGAGTGGGCTTGCCCCGCGATCAGGCCGGAACTGCCAACGCCGCTCTCAGGTCATTGCTCAAAACCCAGGATCACCGCCCACCATGATCAGCAAGCACCGCCTAGCCCTGCCCCTGGCCATCCTCGCCATGATCGGCGCCGCCGCCCTGCTCGGCTCGCCATGGATGAACCAACCCTTCGAACTGGCCGACCTGCGTACCAGCAACGACCAGCAACTGACCCGCCAACTGGAAGACGGCAGCCTGTTGCGACTGGCAGCGGACAGCGCGGTAGACGTCGAATTCGACCCGGTGCAACGCCGTGTGACACTGTTGCAAGGCAGCCTGTCACTGCACGTTTCTGCGACCGATAGCCGACCTTTCATGCTCGTCACCGAGCACGGCACCCTCGCCACCCAAGACGCTAACCTGAAGCTTGAGCGCGATGCCAAGCGTTCACACATCATCCTGCTCGACGGTAGCGCCGAACTCGACAGCGCTGGCCAACGCCTGCACCTGAACGCCGGACAGCAGCTGCGCTTCGACCAGGCAGGCCCTGAACACCCACACAATTAGCGCCCACAAACAAACGCGGCCGGCCCCTTGCGGGAACCGGCCGACGTCAACCAACGAGTCGCTTAGTGCTTGTTGGAGGTGCGCATCTGATGCACCACACCCATCGCCACCACCACCGCAGCGGCGATACCGGTGGAGATTACCAGGATCTGGTAGTCAGGCATGAACGCCATGGTCACCAGGGCGGCCACGATGAAGGCGATCACCAGGTAGGTCAGCCACGGGAACAGCCACATCTGCAGGCGGATCTCCTTGCCTTCGGCAATCAGCTTGCGGCGCATGCGCAGCTGCGAGAAGGCAATCACCAGGTACACCAGCAAGGCGATCATGCCGGTGGTGTTCATCAGCGTTTCCAGCACGTCTTTCGGGCGCAGGGTCTCGCTGAAGTTGATCAGCGCACAGACTACCGCCACTGCGCACGAGCCAATGATGGCAAATACTGGCACACCGGTACCGGCGCGGGTGATCTTGAAGAACGACGGCGCATCGCCACGCTGGGCCAGGGAGAACAGCATGCGCGAGGCCGTGTAGTGACCGGAGATCAGGCAGCTGCTCACCGAGGTCAGTACCACGAAGTTCATCAGCAGCTCAGCGTAAGGCACGCCCAGCAGCTCCAGGGTCCGGCGGTAGGCGCCATAACCCGACTCACCCAGGTGCGGGTCGTTCCACGGTACCAGGCAGACGATCAGGAAGATCGAACCTACGTAGAACAGGCACACACGCCATACCACCGAGTTGGTGGCCTTGACGATCTGCCCGGCTGGGTCCTTGGACTCGGAGGCGGCGATGGTGACGATTTCCGCACCGAGGAAGGCGAACATCACCCCCAGCAATGCACCAATCACGGTGGTGATGCCATTGGGCATGAAGCCTTCGGCGGTCAGGTGGCTCATGCCGCGCACTTCACCGAACTGCCAGATGTTCAGCACTGCCGCACCGCAGACGATCAGGAAGCAGACGATCGCGATCACCTTGATCAAGGCGAACCAGAACTCGAACTCACCGTAGTGCTTGACGTTGAAGAAGTTGACCGTGATCAGCACCAAGGTGGTGGCCAGGACGAACACGTTGACGCTCACACTCGGGAAGAAACCATGCAGGATCTTGCCCGCCACATAAGCTTCCCAGGCCATCAGGATGACCCAGTACCACCAATACAACCAGCCGATGGTGAAACCTGCCCAGCGACCAATGGCGCGGTCGGCGTAGGTCGAGAACGAGCCGGTGTCCGGCGAGGAGGTCGCCATCTCGCCGAGCATGCGCATGATCAGCACCACCAGGATGCCGCCGGCCAGATAGGCCAGGACAGCAGCGGGACCGGCGCTGTGGATCACGCTGCCGGAGCCGACGAACAGTGCGCCGCCGATAACCCCGGCGATCGACATCATCGTCAGGTGGCGCGACTTGAGCGAAGCATTGAGCTTGCTCTCCGGCGCCCCTTTGGCGGATGCGGTGGATGTGGATGTTGCGTCCATCAGTTGTGTACCCCGTGCTTCTTTTTATCCAAGGAAATCCGTGAAACCCCGATGGCTAGCGGTTTCACCTGTACATCAGTGCTAATGCGGGCAGGAGGTGTGCACACGGCACACGCAGGCCATCCATGGCGGCCTGCTTACGCGTTCGAGGGCTGGCCCCCGGACGAACTGAACCGGTTGATCACGCGTGCGCAAGCCGAACGGCGGCTAGACTCCAGCCCATTCGACTTGGCAAAAAGATGATGCGAGGCGGGCCTCGACGAAAAAGCAGCAAAATTATGATTGTTCATGACGCTGGTGTGCCTGCACTGCAAAAGGTGTCTGGCGATCTCAGACACCTAATGTAAAAATGTCGGACACAGAGAGCCATGCACAGTGGCATGAAAGTCGCACTGCACTGTACAGGCCGTCGATGCAATACACCCGCGACACCCTGCAGGCGCTTGGCGTTATGCACACCTGAAGGCAGCCCAATGCTCGTACTACATCCAGACTCCTCCACCCCGCTGGTCAACCAGATCATCGACGGGTTACGCGAGCTGATCGACAACCAGACCCTCAAGCCCGGCGCCAAGGTCCCGTCTATCCGCGCCTTTGCCGCGACCTACTCGGTGAGCACCTTTACCGTGGTCGAAGCCTATGACCGTCTGGTCGCCCAAGGGCTGCTGGTCAGCCGCGGCAACGCGGGGTTCTTCGTCAATCGCGCAGCAGGCGAGTTGCTGGATAGTCAGAATCAGGAAGCCGACACCACTCGACCCTCGTTCAACTCCGAGTGGTACCTGCAACAGATCTTCGAAACCCGCCAATTGCCGTTCAAGCCCGGTTGCGGCTGGCTGCCCAACGACTGGATGTACGAAGACGGCCTGCGCCGCGGCATGCGCCAGGTCGCTGGCAGCCCACTGGAGCTGTCCGGCTACGGCGACCCGATGGGCCTGCCGGAACTGCGCGCACTGACCGCGCAGAACCTGCAACAGGAGCTGTCGATCGTCGCCAACCCGGCGCAACTGATGCTCACCCATGGCGCCAGCCAGGCGCTGGACCTGGCCGTGCGCACCCTGGTGCGCCCAGGTGACGTGGTGCTGGTGGACGACCCCGGCTACCCCAACCTGATGAGCATCCTGCGCTTTCAGGGCGCAACCCTGATCGGCGTGCCGCGCACCCCGGCCGGCTACGACCTCGACCAGCTCGAACGACTGCTGGCGCATCACCGCCCAACCGCCTTCTTCACCCAGCCGCACCTGCACAGCCCGACCTGCTCGCGCACCCCATTGCCACAGCTGCACCGCCTGTTGCAGTTGTCTTCCCAGCACGGTTTCCGTCTGGTGGAAAACAACCTGTACGCCGACATGGTCGCCGAACCGCAGCCCTGCCTGGCCAGCCTCGATCACCTGCAACAGGTGGTCTACGTGGGCAGTTACTCGAAAAGCATCTCGCCCAATGTGCGGGTCGGCTACCTGGTCGCCAACCCCGAGCTGATGCAGCAGTTGCTGCACCTGAAGATGCGCTCGGGCCTGACCACCTCGCAGGTGATGGAGCGCGTGGTCTATGCCGCGATCATCGACGGGCGCTGGCGCAAGCACCTCAAGCGCCTGCGCCAGCGCCTGGCCGAGGCGCACCAGGAAGTTGGCCGGCATCTGCACCGGCTGGGCTTTGAGTTGTTCATCGAGTCCGATGAAGGCATGTACGTCTGGACCCGCCACCCCGCCCTGCCCGACAGCGCCGCGCTGCTGGACGATGCCCTGGAGCAAGGCATCATGCTCGGGCCTGGGCAGCTATTCATGGTCGATGCCCAGGCGACCGGCTGGATGCGCTTCAACGTGGCGTTCAGTACCGATCCGGCGATGTGGGAGTTGCTGGAGAAGGTGCTGGTCAAGCATGTGCGCCGAGGCAGTGTCTGACATTACTCGCGAATCAGTCATAAGCGCTGCCCGGAATCGTCCTTCGAGATCTTCAGACCCCATCTGACATCTAACGCGGCAGCTCGCCTTTAAATTCCTCTGAACGCCTTTCCAGACCACGTTATAACAATGTCAGCATCCTTGAGCGATTTCACTGAACATGAATTTATACAATTCGTGAGAAAAATATGCACTGCAGACTTCCCAACCGAACATGCTCACGACAAAGCCATTCTTGATTTCGAAGTAATCTCTGAACATCCAGCAGGCTCTGATCTCATCTACTTCTCCGAAGCAGGCAAGGAAAGTCCTGAGGCCATTGTCGCCGAGGTCAAAGCCTGGCGTTTAACCGCCGAAAAAACAGGGTTCAAACCAGAATGATAATTCTGAAAAAAATGCTACAGGACTACTCTGAACTTGAATTCACCGAACTCTTGAACGAATTCTATGCAAACCCAAAAAACCTCCAAGGCGAACAGTATCGAGCGCATATTGAAAAATTAGCCAACCACCTCGACGCCATCGTAGACCACCCTGATAAGAGCGATCTGATTTATTTCCCCGCTCCAGGAGTAGAGGATACCCCCGAAGGCGTTATCTCCGTGATAAAAACCTGGCTACGTGAGAACGGCAAGCCTGGCTTCAGAGAAGCGCCATAATGGCTAAACCTATGACCCGGCGTGGCGGGAGTTGCGGCAATGGGTGCTGGTAAAACCTGCATGCCAAAACGGAATGTAATTTTGTCAGTATCGACGTCATCGCGGGATAAGCCCGCTCCTACAGGTCCTGCACGATTCTTGTAGGAGCACCCGCTCCTACGCGCCATGCGGCGTTGCTGAAACTGGCGCAGGACCTGGCTTGCCCAGCGATGAGACCTCCCTCCCCCCATAGCAGCCCCATTCTCTCCACTGACTACTTGCTACTTGCCACTACCCCCAAATCATCATGTATAGATCCACCATGGAGGCGAGAAATGAGCAAAACAATCACCGACTACACGGAAAGTGATTTCCTTGAATTCGTAACAAACATCTACCTCGCAAACTACCCGACAGAGCGAGCACAAATCAATGCCGTCATAGAATTTGAGCGAATTTCAGAGCACCCATCCGGATCAGATTTACTGTATTACCCCGAGGAAGGAAAAGATGGCCCAACCCACGTTGTTTCGGAGGTGAAAGCTTGGCGTATAGCCAACGAAAAAACAGGATTCAAGCCAGAATGACAAATCTTAAAAAGACGTTACAGGACTACTCTGAACTTGAGTTTTTAGTCTTTTTAAACGAATTCTTCGAGAACCCAAGCAACCTTAAGGGCAAACAACAATCTGAGCACATCAGCAGACTGACAGTGCACTTCAACAACATTGTCAAACACCCAGAAAAAAGTGCATTGATTTTCTATCCAAGACCCGGAGTAGAAGACAGCCCAGAAGCTGTTATCGCAGAGATAAAAGCCTGGTGCGCAGCCAACGGCAAGCCTGGTTTCAGAGAAGAGCCATAATGGCTAAACCTCTGATCGGGCGATGTAGGAGTGGCGTAAGTTGGTTCTGGTAACGCCTGGGCGACTGGGCAGATTGTAATTTTTTCAGTATCGACGTCATCGCGGGGCAAGCCCGCTCCTACAGGGACAGCGCGGTCCTTGTAGGAGCGGGCTTGTCCCGCGATGAGGCCAGCACTATCAGCGCAAGTTAGCGCCAATCTTGCTTGTCAGCGAAGAACGCCTGCGCATTCGCCTCCAGGCTCTCCAGGTGATAGCCCCCCTCCTGCACGATCAGGCACGGCAGGCGCAGCGCACGGATACGCTCGCCCAATGCGGCGAACCCTTCACGGGTCACGGCCACCTTGCTCTGCGGGTCGAGTTCATAGATATCGAAGCCTAGCGACAGCACCAGCACCTCGGCAGCAAAGTCCTTCACTGCGTCCAGGGCAATCTCCAGCTGGCTCATGAAGTCCGCTTCACTGGCTCCGTGCGGCATTGGCAGGTTGAGGTTGTAGCCCTCCCCTGCACCGGCGCCGCGTTCATCGGCAAAGCCGGCCACGCCTGGGTAGAAGTTGGTGGGGTCGCCATGGGTGGAGACGTACAGCACATCATTGCGCGCGTAGAAGATCTCCTGAATGCCTTGGCCGTGGTGCATGTCGGTATCGACAATCGCCACACGGCTGTAGCGGCTGCGCAGCACCTGCGCGGCGACGGCGGCGTTGTTCACGTAGCAGAAACCGCCCGCGGCATCAAAGCGGGCGTGATGCCCCGGTGGACGGCACAGGGCATAGGCCGCTGGCTCGCCGTCGAGCAGGGCCTGGGCCGCTGCTACCGCGCTTTGCGCCGACCAGTAGGCCGAGCGCCAGGTGAGCTCGCCGACCGGGCAGCTGCCGTCGGCCAGATAACGGCCGGCCTGGGCGAGGATACCGCGCAGGGCATTGGGCTCGCGAACGAAGATGTTCGACATGACTTCATCGCCCCAATCCTCGGGCACCTCTTTCCAGCGCGCATGAGCTTCTTCAAGAAACGCCAGATAAGCCGTGCCATGCACCGCTTGCAACGGCGCCAGGCCGGCATCTGCAGGTTGGCGGATGTCGAAGCCCAGGTCCTTGGCTGCCTGCAACAGGCGCTGGGCGCGCTCGGGGACTTCCTGTGGGGTGCGCATGGCGCCGCGTGAGTAGTAGCTGCGCGGATGGTGCAGCAGTTGCTCGGGATGGAAATAGCAGCGCATCAGAACTCTCCTGGTTCGACTTGCCCGGCGCGGGCCAGCACGGCGTTGAGGAGTACATCGACGCCTTGGCGGGCATCGTCGGGCAATACATCTTCGGCTTCGTTGTGGCTCAGGCCGCCCACGCAAGGAATGAACACCATCGCCGTGGGGCAATAACGGGCCAGCAGGATGGCGTCATGGCCTGCGCCGCTGACAATGGATTGTTGGGCATAGCCCAGACCATCGACCGCGTGCTGTACCGCTGCCACACAGGCGCCATCGAACGGCGTGGCGGGGCTGACCCAGTGGCGCTCGATACGCACGTTCAGGCCGCGCTGTGCGGCGATGGCCTGTAGCTGCTGGCCAAGGCTGCGCTCCATGGCTTCGATGGCTTCATCGCGGTGATGACGCAAATCGACGGTGAACTTGACCACGCCAGGAATGGTGTTGCGCGAGGACTTGGCAATGGCCAGCTCACCGACTGTGGTCAGGCCTTCAGGGGCGAAGTCGGCCGCCAGTTGCTCGACCACCTGGATCATTCGTGCGGCGCCATAGAGGGCATCTTTGCGCAGCTTCATCGGCGTGGTGCCGGCATGTGCGGCCATACCCTCGACGGTGACATCGAGCCAGCGAATGGCCTGGCCGCCGCTGACCACGCCGATGCTCTTGGCGTTGTCTTCAAGGATCGGCCCCTGTTCGATGTGCGCCTCGAAATAGGCATCGACCGCGCCGCCCAGCGGGCGTTGGCCGGCGTAGCCGGTGCGCTGCAGTTCGTCGGCGACGCTGATGCCATTGGCATCGCGAATGGCCAGGGCTTGCTCCAGTGCCAGGGTGCCGGTGAACACCGCCGAGCCGAACATCGCCGGGGTGAAGCGCGCGCCTTCCTCGTTGGTCCAGACCGCGATCTCCAAGGGCTTGCGGGTGCGGATGCCGAGGTCATTGAGGCGGCGCACCACCTCAAGCCCGGCCAGCACGCCGTAGACGCCATCGAAACGGCCGCCCTCAGGTTGGGTATCCAGGTGGCTGCCCATCATCACCGGCGCGGCCTCGGGGTCGCTACCAGGGCGGCGGGCGAACAGGTTGCCGATGGCGTCCACCGACAGGCTCAGGCCCGCCTCGCGGCACCAGGCCTGGAACAGTTCGCGGCCGGCCTTGTCTTCGTCGCTCAAGGCCAGGCGGCAGCTACCACCACGGGCGGTGGCGCCGACTTCGGCCATGGCCATCAGGCTCGCCCACAGGCGCTCGCCGTTGCTTTTCAACATGTGCGGTTACTCCAGCAAATCCAGGGTTCGGGTCAGGCCAGCTCAAGCTGCTGGCTGCGGCTGTACTGGCGGGCAAGGGCCAGCACACAGACCAGGGAAATCGTCGCGATCAGGGTGTAGAACACCGCCATCGGCCACCACTGGCCGGTGAAGCTGTGCGCCAGCCAGGTGCCGATCAGCGGGGTCAGGCCACCGGCGATAGCGCCGCAGACCTGATAAGCCATGGAGATCGCGGTGTAGCGCACGCGGGTCTCGAACATGCCACTGACGTAGCCGGCAATCACTGCGTAGAACGAGGCCATGCACGCCGCCGCCAAGGCGATACCGAGCACGATCAACGGCCCCTGGCCGGTGCTGACCAGCACGAACATCGGATACGGCGAGGCCATCGCCAGCAAGGCGACCAGGGCCAGGAATCGGGTAGCGCCGATCTTCTCCGACAGCCACGCTGCCAGCGGCTGGACACAGAACTGGATGACCGCAACGAAGAACAGGCACTCCAGGATCAGCGAGCGCTCCAGGTGCAGTTGCTGGGTGGTGTAGCTGATCATGAAGGTGTTGGTGAAATACACCCCGGCAATCCCCAGGGTATTGGCGCCGATGCACAGCAGCAGCGGCCGCCACGCGGTACGCAGCACTTCCAGCACCGGCGCCTGCTCCTTGCGGCGCGACTTCTCGGCCTGTTCGCGGCTGGCGAGAAACTCTGGCGACTCGTTCACCCCCAGGCGGATCGCCAGGCCAACCAGCAGCAGCAAGGCACTGGCCAGGAACGGCACGCGCCAGCCCCAGCTCATCAGCTCTTCTTCGGGCAAGCGGGTAACCGCGCCAAACGCCAGCAGCGAGAGGATCAAGCCCGCCGGGCTGCCCAGCTGGGCGAACGAGGCGAAGAACGTACGCCGGCCCTTGGGCGCATGCTCGCCGGCCATCAGCACCGCACCGCCCCACTCGCCTCCAACGGCGATGCCTTGGATCACCCGCAGCACAATCAGCAGCACCGGTGCGGCGGCGCCGATTTGCGCGTAGGTCGGCAGCAGGCCGATGCCCACGGTGACCACGCCCATCATCAGCAGGGTAATGACCAGGGATTTCTTGCGACCGATGCGATCGCCGATATGGCCGAAGACGATGCCGCCCAAGGGCCTGGCGAAGAAGCCCACGGCGAAGGTGCCAAAGGCGGCCATGGTGCTGAACAGGCTGTTGTCGGAGGGGAAGAACAAGGCGCCGAACACCAGTGCGGCGGCGGTGGCGTAGATGTAGAAGTCGTACCACTCGATCATGGTGCCGATAAACGCGGCGGCCGCGGCCCGGCGCGGTTGGGGCGAAGCGGAAGGCTTCATGGGTCAGGCTCCTTTGCTTGTTTTTTTGGCAGGAGTAAGGGGTCACGGGGCGCTCTGGGGGCGCTTGGATGGCGGCTCTATCGCGGGGCAAGCCCGCTCCCACGCTGATCAGACTATTCAGGCATGGGAGCCGGCTTGCCCAGCAATGACGGGCACTGGCCTTGACGTGATTTTTCGGCCGGGGGCTATGATTAGTCAATTTTCTATTTATTATTCGAACTATAACGCCCATTTATTATCGCGAGCCCGCCATGTCTGACCGCCTGCTCAACGATCGCCTCGACTGGAACCTGCTGCGCACCTTCCGGGTGATCGGCCAGGAACTGTCCATCAGCCGCGCCGCCGCGCGCCTGCACCTGACCCAGCCGGCCGTCAGCCAGGCGCTCAAGCGCCTTGAGGAGCAGCTCGGTCGCCAGCTGATCGCCCGCCGCGGGCCGCGCTTCGTGCTGACGGAAATGGGCGAGCAGCTGTTCCAGTTGGCTGGCGAGGTGTATGGGCAGATGTCGCAGATCGGCGGCCTGCTCGAGCAGCCGGCCGATGAGTTGGTCGGCAAGGTACGGCTCTTGATGATCAGCCGGATCTGCTCGGAGCGCTTCGACGATTTTCTCGCAGGCTTTCATCGCCAGCATCCACGGGTGGACCTGGAGATCGACGTGATGCGTAGCTCGGACATCGTCGCCGCCCTGCAAGAGAAAACCGCCACCGCAGGCTTGAGCCTCAATCGCCGGCCGCAACCACGCCTGGAGCAGCGCTTGTTCCTGCGTCAGCGCTATGCCTTTTTCTGCGGCAAGCACCACGGCTTGTTCGGCAAGCAGGAAGGCGATCTGCAGCGGGAAAATTTCGTCAGTTTCACCAGCGACCAGATTGGCGGCATGCTCTCGCCGTTGACCATTTTTCGTGATCAGCAGGGGTTCAGCGGACGCATCGTGGCGTCATCGCCGAGCCTTGAGGAAGTGCGCCGGCTGGTGATTGCCGGGTTTGGCATTGGCTGTTTGCCCGAGCACGTGGTGGCGCCTGATGTGCAGGCTGGGTTGCTCTGGCGATTGCCGCCGCATGAGGGGATTGCGGATGTCGATATTCACCTGCTGTGGAATCGCGAGCAGCGTTTGAGTCGGGCGGAGCGGGTGTTTATCGAGGCATTGCAGGGGTGCCTGCAGGTGCAGTGATGCCTTCAGATCCTGGGGCCGCTGTGCGGCCCCAAAAATCCAAAGCCTTACACCGTGGCGTCCAACCCCATCTGCCAGAAATCTGCCTCCAGCTTCGACGCCTGGCCAAAGATCGCCGCCAGGTCGACAAAGCGCTGCTCGGTCATGCTCCGCGCCGCCAGTTCATCCAGATGCTTGCGCGCCGCAGCCGCCACCCCTTGGTAAGCCTCCCCGGCATACTCGCCGATCCATTCGCGATAGGGATGATCGCGCAAATCGCCAATCTGCTCGGACAACGCCCGGCCAATCTCTGCATAGCCAATCACACAAGGCGCCAGCGCCGCGTGCAGTTCCAGCAGATCACCTGCCGCACCACAATCGAGTACATAGCGGGTGTAGGCCACTGTCGCCTGATGCTCAGGCGCCGCTTCGATATCGGCCTTGGACAACCCCCAGCGCGCGCAAAGGCGCAGGTGCAGCTCGGTCTCATCGAGGATCGCCGCCAGCCCCGCCTGGGCCGCGCGAATGTCGCTGGGCAAACGGCTCTTGTACGCGGCCAGGGCCCAGGCGCGGGCAAACTGGATGAGGAACAGGTAATCCTGCACCAGGTAAGTACGGAAGGCCTCCTCGCTCAGGCTGCCCTCACCCATCTGGCGCACGAACGGATGATCGACATAGCTGGACCATTGGGCCGCGCACGCGCCCTTGAGGCGATCGAAGATATCCATGCTCACGCCTCCCCTGGGTAGATGGCATCGAAGAAGGCCAGCTCCAGCTGCACCGTGCGCAGGTAGAAGTCGCTGCTCAGTGCCGCCTGCTGTGGCCCGACCCGATCCAGTTCTGCTTGCAGGAAGGCGACGAAGTCGCGGAAGAACGGGTTGTCATGCAGGGTGATCCACTCGGCGTGGACAAAGTTGGCCGGCAACGGTTGCGGTGCCTTGATCGCCCAGTCCAGGTACAGGCCCTCGGCGACATTGAGTACCGCCAGGGCGGCGGCATACGAACGGGTGGCCGCCGCTTCGCGCATGATCGCCTTGAAGCCTGCGGTTGGGAGGGTGTCGGCAGGCTCGTCGCGCTGCGCCGGGCTGACGTCCAGGGCTTGGAAAGCGCGCAGGAAGTAGGTGTTCTCGTCGCTACTGATCATGCCGGCGAAGCGCCCCAGGCGCAGGCGTGCCTCGAAGGTGTCGGCCGTGGCGATGGCGGCCCCCAGCAGGGTCAGGAAGCTATCGAGAAAGCGGTGATCCTGGACCAGGTAGCGGACCATGACAGGGTCCGCCACGCTGCCGTCGCACAGCTCTTTGACGAAGCGGTGGCCGACCGCCGCAGACCAGGTCGGCTCGCTTTGGCGGCGCAGGGTTTGGGTGAAGCGTTCGGTCATGGTGCTGTCCTCTGTAGGGTGACAGCGAGACCGTGGCGGTGTGGCATGAAGCGGCCTCGCAGTGAGGCCGGCAAAAAGGCAGGTCGGCAGTCCCATCCCTTCGCCGGCATGATCCGGATCAGGTTCGAAGGGTCACCGCGCTGGTGATCTCAGCGGTTTCTCAGCCCGTTGCCGGGCTCCCCTTGGTGGCGACTAGGTATACAGGAGGGGGGGTGGCTTGTCATCAGCCGGCATGGCTAGCGCAGACACTCAACTGAAATAGCGCACATCCAAGCGCTCGATTGCACACCTGGCATTTTTGCCAGTAGACCTGCCCCACTGTCCATTGCAGGCTAGGTGATGCCCTCGGCTATGGAGCGCATCACCTGATGGACAAGGACACGCTGTTCTGCAGAACCACAGATGGCCAGCATTCGTTGCCTCACGCCGCCAGCCTGCTCGGCTGGCAGCTGATCTTGTATCACAAGGTCAAGCGCCAGGCCGAGGTGCTGTTCACGGCTACGTCATCCCTGACCAACGAAGAGGGCTTTATCCACGCCGGTATGCTCTCGGCGATGATCGAGGAATGCATGGGGCCGGCAGTCTTCGCCATGCTCGCCAGTAACCAAGTGGCCCGCTGTACTGGGCTGGATATCCAACTGCGGGTGCCTGTCACTCCTGGACGCTTTGTCGGCGTTGGTACCCAATACATGTCCAGAGGACATAGGCGTTATGCCAGAGGTGAGCTCTGGGATGAGCAAGGCACGCTAGTAGTCGAAGGAACTGCAAGATACGAAGTCATCCAGCAACCGTTGCGCGAAGGCACTAACTAAATTTGGATCCCATCCTGTGCCAAGGTATGCTGCGCAGCAATAGCCAATTGCCACTAGCTAGGCGAGCCACCCGCTGCGCCAAGGATCCGTGTTTTGCCCAGCAATCCCACTCGCCACACCATCGCCCGTCAGTGGCAGTTGCTCAAGCTGCTGCCCGACCATCATCCGGGCTTGAGCTCCACCCAATTGCAACAGGCGTTGGCCAAGATAGGTCACTCGACCAGCAAGCGCACGGTGGAACGTGATCTGAATGAGCTGGCCGGGTTGTTCCCCTTGCACTGCAACAGCAAGGGCATGCCCTACGGTTGGTACTGGCAACCGGGCTTGAGCCTGGGCGAGGCGCAGCTGCTTCAACCGAACGATATCGACAGGCCACAACAGGTGGCGTTACGCGCCTGGGTCAACCCGGCACTGGCCCAGCGCCTGCAACAACAGCCGCTTTCTGCGGATATGCGCCTGAACTATCAGGAAGACGGCAGCGCTCACCTTGAGGCCACCGTCGAAGACAATCGCCCCTTGTTGGGCTGGCTGCTGGCCCACGCCGGGGCGATTCAGCTGCACGCGCCCGCGCAGCTACGCACGGCAATGCTTGCGCAACTGCGCCAGAGCCTGGCGCTGCACGACGGCGAGTGAGTTATCTGGACGCGCTCGAGGCGCTGCCCTCTCGGCGCAGGCAGGTGTAGCCCAGGACAAGCACCGCCAGGGTCAGTACCACCAGCAGCGTGATAAGCAGCTGGCTGTACTTGGCCACCGTTGCGGGCACGCCTATGTATTCGCGGTAGGTGCTGATCTGTGCCAGGCCATCGGCATGGCGGATGCTCAGGCCACCCTGGCGAATCTGCGAGTAATCCGAATCAAAATAGATCCACACCTTGCACGCCGCACGCCCGGCGATGCTCGGAATGTCGATGATATTGGTCGCCGCCTGGGGAATCGCATCGTTGCCGGCATCGTCACGCACCTGCACCAGGCCTTTGGCCGGCAGGCGGATCTGCACATCCTTGAGTGCCCTATCGCTGGTATTTTCCAGCTCGATCTGCAAGCCGGTGCGATGGTCGACCAGCCCTGCTTCGAACGGCTTGGCGAACAGCTGCAGGTAGGGTTCCTGGGCGACGTCGACCAGTTTGTCGAGCTGCTGGTGGCCGAGCAGGCCTTTGCTGATATCGCTCATCTGCTCATGCAGGCGCTCGTACTTGAGCAAGTCATTGGCCTTGCTGATGCGCTCGTTGAACTGGCTCGGGTAGGTCAGGTAGGCGTAGGTCAGGCGTGCCTGCAGGGCTGGTTCCTCCTTGAAGGCGGTATACAGCCCTGCTGCGCAGGCGCCGACGACCAACAGGCCCACGAGGGACTTCCCGACTTTTTCCCAACTCACCTTGGCGGTTCCTTATTGTTCGCAGTGTGGGTGATGCAAAAGCGCCGGCAAAGCCTGCCACCGATCGGCCTATGGGGCAATTGTGAATTGAAGCCGCGCAACGCCGATGAGTGAAATTTTTGGGGCTGCTTTGCAGCCCCAGCCTCTACACCTCAAGCAAACCGCTGAACCTGCGCTGGCGTGCGGCGCATCAATACCTTGCCAGCACGCACCGACACCAACGCATACCCTTGGCTGCGAACCATCTCGTAATCATCCGGCGCCGACAACAACAGCAGATTCGCCGGCCGCCCCACCTCGATACCATAGCGCTCACCCAGGTTGAGGGTGCGGGCACTGTTATCGGTAATCAGGTCCAGCCCACGCTGCAAATCTTCATAACCGAGCATGTGGCAGATGTGCAGCCCCGCCTCGAGAATGCGCAAGATGTTGCCATTGCCCAGCGGATACCACGGGTCGACGATCGAGTCCTGGCCAAAGCACACATTCATCCCCGCCCGGTCGATTTCGGCCACCCGGGTCAGGCCACGGCGCTTGGGATAGGTATCGAAACGCCCCTGCAGGTGGATGCTCTCGGTCGGACAGGAAACAAAGTTGATCCCACTCATCTTCAACAGACGGAACAGCTTGGAGCAGTAGGCATTGTCGTAGGAGCCCATGGCCGTGGTATGGCTGGCAGTGACCCGCGCGCCCATGCCACGTACCCGCGCCTCCTCGGCCAATACTTCGAGAAAGCGTGACTGCGGGTCATCGGTCTCGTCGCAGTGCACATCCACCAGGCAGCCGCTGCGCTCGGCCAGGTCCATCAGAAACTTGATCGACGACACGCCCTGGTCACGGGTGTTCTCAAAGTGCGGAATACCACCGACCACATCGGCACCCATCGCCACCGCCTCGCTCATCAGCGCCCGGCCATTGGCGTACGACTCGATGCCCTCCTGCGGGAAAGCCACGATCTGCAGATCGATCAGGTGACGAACTTCTTCGCGCACCTCGATCATCGCCTTGAGCGCCGTCAACTTGGGGTCAGTCACGTCGACGTGGGTTCGCACATGCTGGATGCCGTGATCGACCAGCATGCCGATGGTCTTGGTGGCGCGGGTCTTGGTGTCTTCGTGGGTGTTGAGCTCTTTGCGCTCGGCCCAGCGCTCGATGCCCTCGAACAACGTACCGCTCATGTTCCAATTCGGCTCGCCGGCGGTGAGCGTGGCGTCGAGGTGGATATGCGGCTCGATGAACGGCGCTACCACCAGGTTCTGCTGGGCGTCCAGGTCATCGGCATTGCTCAGCGCCAGCGCCGCGGTTTGCGGCTCGATGGCGGCGATGCGCTCGCCGTTGAGTTCGATCCGAAACAGGCCGGGTTTGCCACGCAGGCGTGCGTTGATGATGTTCATGGGGTTACTCCTTGCCTTGGGCTTCGGTCATGCGCCATATCAGCATAGCGACCGAAGCATTCATACGGAAAAGCGGGTCGTCCAGCGACTGCCCGCTCAATTGCTCGATACGTTGCATACGTTGGTTGATGGTGTTGCGGTGCAAACCCAGACGCTGCGCGGCCTTCAGGCCATTGCCGTTTTCCTTGAGCAGCGCGTCGAGGGTGTGCACCAGCGAATACGGTTTTTTGCGCCCAGGCGTGATCAACGGGCCGAGGGTCTGGCCGACGAAGTCGTCGATCAGCGAGCGGTCGACGATGCCTTGCAGCAAGCGCAATACACCTAGCTCGCTGAAGTCGCACAGGCCCGTGGCTGGTCGCAGGTTTTGCGCCACCTCCAGGGCCTGGCGCGCCTGATTTAGGGCCTGGCGGTAATGCGCGCAGTCCTCGGCGAGGCTCGACAGGCCCATGAACAGGCCCATCTCCCCCGCCACTTCCAGCAGCTGCCGATGCAACTCGGCCAAGGCCATGCGCAGGTCGCCATCCTCGGCCAACAACAGCACCAACAGATCGCCCGGCAACTGCGCCATCACCGCGCCTGGGCGATTCCGGCACCAGGCGTGAAGATGATCTTCCAGCGCTTGGCGGGTGCTTTGCCAGAGACGCTCACCGTGCGCCGGACCATGGCGCTCGAACAACTCATCGACCGCCGACAGGCGTAGCGCCACCAAACGCCGCGGCCTATCCAGCGCCAGTTCCAGGTGCGCTGCGCGCTGGCGAGCGATGGCCAGGCTTGGGTAATCCCCAGTCAGCAATTGGCCCAGGATATCGTTGCGCGAGCGCCGTACCTGGCTCATCTGCACCAGCGCCGTGCCGATCAAATGAGTGACCACCACCATCTTCAGCGCATAGGGCTGCTCGATCAGCGGCAGGCCCAACTGCTCGGCGCGCGCGATCACCGCGGTCGGAATACCCTGGATGAACGTGCCGCCGGTGAGGATCACCATCCCGGCAATGCCAACCGCCTCGCCGTCTTCGACCAGGCTCAACAGATTGGCCTCGCCGCGCGGATGGTTGATGCCGGTGACGAACACCAGCTCGCCGCCCATCACCCACTCGGCGATGCCCTCGTTCTCCGCCACATAAGGCCAGCGCACGCGCCGCTGCACGTTGCGCGCCCCAGCGCGAACAACCATCTCCTGCAGCCCAGGCAGACAAAGGATCTCTTCCAGCGCCAGGCTCACGGCTCGACCTGCGCCAGGGTGCGCCGCCGGCCACTGAGTTCAAGCAGCAGGATGTAGCACAGCGCCGAGGCGCCAATCCCCACCAGTGGCGCAACCCACGGCGAGCAATAGGCCAACAACGCGCCCACCGCGTAGGCCGACAAGCCCTTGAGGTTGTAGCGCGGCAGGTTCACCGACGCCAAGGCCGGATACTGACCACGGTGGCGATACCAGAAGTCGGCCATGATCACTCCGCCCACAGGCGGAATGATCGAGCCCAGCAGCACCAGGAACGGGATCAGCAACTCGTACATACCGCCAATCGCCAGCACGATGCCTACCGCCGCCGCGACCAGGGTCGCCGTGCGCCGACGCTCGCTGCGCAGCAAATGGCAGGCCGCCGCCGAAACGTTGTAGATGGTCGGCCCCTGGATGGTCCACAGGTTCAGGCAGAGCATCACCACCGCCGCGAACGACAGGCCCTGGAGGATCATCACCTCGACGATATCCGCCTGCTGGTAGACCATCGCACACCAGGCCCCCGCGACCACCATCAGCCCGTTACCCAGCAGAAAACTCACCACACTCGCAGTCACTGCCACCCGCCCACTGCGCGACAACCGCGTCCAGTTGGTGGCCTGGGTGGCGCCGCTGGCGAAGGTGCCAAAGACCATGGTCACCGCGGCGGAAAAGCTCATCGCCTCATGCGGTATGACCGCCGCCAGCCCGGCAAAGCCCCCGGCATCGCGGGTGGCGATGACCATCGACACCACCAGCAGGACGAACATCAAGGGCACCGACACCCGCGACAGCAGGTCCAGGCCCTTGAAACCAATGATTGCGGTGATGCTAAAGCCCAGGCCAAACAACACCATCAGCGGGATGGTAAAACCATCGGCCAGGCCCAGAAGCTTGACCAGCACGATCGCCACCGTCGCCGTGCCCCAGGCGTACCAGCCCAGTTCGGCAAAGCCCAGGAGAAAATCCGAAAGCCGGCTGCCTGCCTCGCCAAAGCAGAAGCGCCCCATCAGCACCGTGTTCAGACCGCTGCGCGAGGCGATGAAGGCCAAGCTGGCGGCGTACAGCGCCAGCAAGCTGTTGCCAATGGTCGCGATCCACAGCATGTCGACGAAGTTGAAGGCCATGCCCAACTTGCCACCGGCGAACATCGTGCCGGTGAAGAAGGTGAAGCTGAACAGCACCATGGCAATCGGTAGCAAGCCCTTGCGGGCTGATTGGGGGGCTTCTGAGAGGGGGAATTCGCTGGGCGCGCTCATGGCTGGGGCTCCGGGTTGTCGATAGCAGCAGCTAGAGCAATATGTGGGCCGCTTACGCGGGACGAGGAGCAGGCGGAAAAAGTCAGCAATTCAACTATCGATTTATATGCAACATGCATAGCTAAAACCAACTAAAGGCAAAATTATTGTGCTTGGAGACTCATTTTAAAGCATGCCTGCACTGTTTGGGGACGTGCTGAGTAGTTCAGAAACGAAGGCAACCGAGCTGGGCTTGACCGCTATCTACCCCGGACCGCAGGCTCAGCCCCCTCCATCGGCGTTTTGCTTAACACTTCCCACTACCAAGCTTCTGCATCACGTCAGACGCTTCCCAAATGCCTTCCCTAGGGATGCATCTCTCTGCCATGGCCTGCACAATCGCAACCCGCGCCACGTGCGCACTGCACCCATGGACGCTTGTCCGGTCGGTCGACCGGCGAGCAAGAGAGATCAAACAAGGAAAGGCAATGCTTGAGGTACTGCTCTGCGTCACCCTGTTCATCATCGCCCCAGCGTTATCGGGCTATGGCGCCAATGTCTATGCCACACCACGCAAACGGGTCTGGTGCTATCGCCGCTACCTGATCGTCAAGGACTGGTCGTTGACGCGGCATGTGATGATGATCTTCGGCTTCTTTGCTGTGGTTCTTTACGCCACTGGCGCCCTGGCCAAGCTGGGCATGCCGCTCAACCCTCTCTTCGGCCGATCACTGCTGGGTTTGACCTGGTTGTCTGGAATGGCCTTCCTGTACTGCTACTTCGAGATCAGCAAACTGCGCGACCGCCTGCCGTGGAAATCCCTGGCAGGTCTGCTGGCGATCGGGGTGGCGACACTTTCGAAGGTTCTCGCCGATCACGTCATTGCCGAGCTGACCCACTTGCCACCGCGCGAGTTGGTCGGCGCACAACTTCTGCTGAGTGTGATCATGACTGTGTCACTGTGGTCGGCGGGCGTGGCGATAGCGCTGGGGGCGGTGGTGTTCGGCTCGTTGTTCCTGATGCTGCGCTCGATGGTGCGCGACTACTTCAGCATGCGCAAAAAACAGAAATATGACGCGCTGCCTGACTTGGCTGCAGTGGTGGCGATCTACCTGTGTGCGTTGATAGCGCTGACTGCGATGGCCGAACTCTCACGCAAATCGACGTATGAAAAACCAGCACGTGAGGCAATTGCCTTCGCTGCGTTCACGTTGCCGGCTTCCTACTGCGGCCTTTCGGACAAGCGTGGTGCCATGATTGCCCCACTTGCGAACGATACTGCTGCCATCGCTATCGCTGACGACAAGCTTGGCTATCGTTTCGAACCGATCACCTGTGTGCCGGCGAAGAAGAGCTTGGCTGAGATCGAGGCATTGCTGGGTACCTCGGCTCGACAATGAGGCGAGCGGGCGAATCGCTGCGCTTTCGCAGAACAGGACCAATGCAAGCCCGGTGATGGTGCAAATCATTAGCAGCGGCGGTAGGCCGCTGCGACTTGTCCCGCGATGACGGCTGAATAGCCGCAATACTCAATGCGCTGTAGCGCCCTCAGCGCCCGACTCGCCATGCAAGCCCAGCAACAGATCCTCTACCAACGCCTTGGCCATGCCATTGAGGTAGTAACCCGACCGCATCAACACTTCCACATCGTCCGGCCGGGCCATGGCGCGGCGGGTGAGCTCGGTCATACAGCTCAACATTTTCACCACGTCCTGCAGCACCTCTTCGGCCGCCAGCCCGGGCATCACCCGCAACAGCTCGACTTTGCCCTTGGGCGTATCGCAGGCAAACGTGGCCACACCTGTGGTCTTCAATTTCATAATCTGGTTCAACAGCGTTTGGTCGTCCATTGTGCTGCCCTTCTCTTGTCCATGATCGATAGAACCTCTCGCGCAACACCCCAGTACCTGCCAGACCGATTCAACGCAACCCTACGCGAATCTCTGCCCGTGGGACTGGTGGATGCTGGAGTGAAGCGCGACAGGCACGGCGAGACTAGACGTGCCGCCGGGGCGTCACAATGGGCTGAGCAGGGAAACGACGCCCTTGGGAATTGGACTACAAGAATTGAGGAAAAAAAGCGCGCTTTCCTACAAATTGCCGACTTGCTCGAGATCACTGCCGGCAAGAACGGTTCTACAAAGCGTCCCGCGCTTTTCCTCGATACACCCGTAATACGTCCGCCATGACCGCCAGCGCAATCTCTGCCGGCGACTTGCTTCCCAGGTCCAGGCCGATTGGCATGTGCAAGCGCCTGATCTGCGCCTCGGTCAATCCACCGATACGCCGCAAGCGCTCAGCGCGCTTGGCGGAAGTTGCCAGCGACCCCATGGCGCCGATGTAGAACGCCTGGGTATCGACCGCCTCCAGCAAGGCCAAGTCATCGATCTTCGGATCGTGCGTCAGTGCGACCACGGCCGTGGCGCCATGGCAGCCACCCTCGGCAATGAACAACGAGGGCAGCACGCGATGCATCTGCACGCCTTCAAGCTGCACATGCGCCATCTCTTCACGCGGATCACAGGCGATGACCTCGCAACCGAGCGTGCGGGCGATAGCAGCGCAGGCCTCGGCCACCGGAGATAACCCAGCCAGCAGCAAGCGCAGTGCCGGACCGATGCCGATCTCGACCACTTCCTCGGCCAGGCGCACGGCCACGCTGCTGTCGGCATAAACCTCGAAGCTGCCGCTTGCCAGCGCGATCCTGCGCGTTACCCACTGCTGGCCCAGGAGCGCACTGCGCAGCGCCTGCAAATGCGCCAGCCAGCGAGCATTCGACTCACGACGTTCGACCAACACCACCAGCACGCCGCCGCACGGCAAACGCAAACGGCGGCTCTGCGCCTGCCCATCGCCATAGCGCACCACCTGCGCCGCCTGGGTAAAGGCTCCGCGCCCAAGGCTTGCGAGAAACTCCTCCTCGACGCAGCCACCCGACAACGAGCCAACGGATTCCAGCCCACCATTGCAGACCAGCATCGCGCCCGGGGAGCGTGGGGCCGAGCCATAGGTGGACAGTACCGTGCAAAGCCAGATCGTCTCGCCGGCCCGCGCCCATTGCAGGGCCTTGTCGATGACCTGCAGATCAAGATGCTGCATGTTCGCTTACCTCATTGGCATCGTTAACCGTTCTGCTGAAAAAGCCGCGCAAAGGCCCTAGGGTCTATGGCAGTGTTAGCGCTCTTGCCAGCCGCACAGTGATCCCCCATGCAGACTCGCAAAACCGGCGTTCGCGCCCAGCAGGCCGACCGCACCAAACACAACATCCTCCAGGCCGCGGTGAAGGTGTTCAGCAAGGAAGGCTTCACCGGTGGGCGCATCGAGCAGATCTCCTCGTTGGCCAAATCCAATGACCGCATGATCTATTACTACTTCGGCAACAAGGAGCAGCTGTTCATCAGCGTGCTGGAGCATATCTACGCAAGCTTCAACCAAGCCGAAGCCAAGCTGCGCCTGGACCTGTGCGACCCCGAAAACGCCCTGCGCGAACTGGTGGCGTTCATCTGGAACTACTACGTGCGCCACCCGGAATTCGTCACCATCCTGGCCACGGAAAACCTTCATCAGGGCAAGCACGCCAAGAAGTCGCAGAACCTCAAGGCGCTGTCCGGCGAGGCGGTCGGCGTATTGCGGCCAATCATCGAGGCGGGCCAGGCCCAGGGCCTGTTCCGCCTCGATATCGACATCAAGCACACCTACTTGATGATCGCCTCGCTGTGCTACTTCTATAACTCCAACCGCTACACCCTCAGCTCCTTCCTTGCCGTGGACCTGGCCGACAAGCAGGCCAAGTCCGACTGGCTGGCGTTCATCAGCGACCTGGCCCTGCGCGGCCTGCGCCGCTGAGCTTCAGTGGCTGCCAGGATTGACACGCACCTGAGCACTCTTGGCCTGCAGCCCCTCCCAGGCCGGCTGGCTGCCAGCAAAACGCTGGCGCAGGTAAGCGGCAAGGTCCGCTACCTGGCGGTCCGACAAGCTGTCCTTGAACCCTGGCATGTAGCCCAGGTCGGGGGTTGCTGGATGGGCAATGCCATGTAGCACCACGCGCAGCAGGTTGTCTGGCAGCGCGCTATGGACGTTGCTGTTGACTGCCATCGACGGGCTGACGCCGAACAGTTTCGGCCCAAGCCCATCGCTGTGGCAGGCCATGCAGGCGCCCTTGAATAGGCGCTCACCGTTACTCAACGAAACCTGCGAATCGACTTGTGGCGCGGGCTTGGCTGCAACCTGCTGCGGTGTGCCGTCGAGGGATGTCAGGTAATGGGCGATCGCCCGCACATCGCTCTGCGGCAAGCTGGCCAGCTCGCTGACCACCGGCCCCATGGGGCCTGCGGCAACGCCGTGCTTATCGGAAAAGCCAGTGCTCAGATACGTGAACAACTCACTCTCGCTCCACGGCGTCGCAGACTTGCCTAGCGCGTTCAGCGCTGGCGCTTCCCAGCCATCGACCATGCCGCCGGCCAGATAGCTGGAACCGCCCTTTTCCGCGCCCATCAGGTTGCGCGGCGAATGACAGGCAGTGCAGTGCCCCAGGCCATCGACCAGATAGGCACCACGATTCCACTGTGCGCTGCGCTGCGGGTCGGGCTGATACTCGCCGCGCTTGAGAAACAGCGCGTTCCAACCCGCCATCAGCGGGCGCTGGTTGAACGGGAAACGCATCTGGTTGGCCGGCGCCTCCTGGCGGACCGGGGTCTGCGACATCAGATAGGCGTACAGCGCCTGCATGTCTGCGTCGGTGATAGTGCGAAACGAGGTGTAGGGAAACGCCGGATACAGGTGTCGGCCATCGCGGCTGATGCCCTCGCGCATGGCCCGTTCGAACGCGGCGAATGACCAGCGACCAATGCCGGTTTCCGGGTCGGGGGTGATGTTGGTGCTGTACAGCGTGCCGAACGGCGTATCCATCGCCAGGCCGCCGACATTGACCTTGCCACCGCTGACCGTATGACACACCGCACAATCACCGGCCGCCGCCACTTGGCGCCCACGTTCGAGCATCGAGGCCGACCAGCTACCAGCGGCCGGTGGCGTTACCGGGGCGATCTCGGCGCGCCAGGGCAACGCCGTGGCGGCCATGCCCAATGCCGCGCCGATTACCCCGGCGAGCGAGCCGAACCACCATTTCGAGCGTTTGCTCGCGGGCTGCGCTGGCGGCTCAGGGGCCTGGTTTTCAGCGTTCAGCGCCGCGCGCACCCGTTCGGCGGTGATCGGCAGTTCGCGAAAGCGGATACCCGTGGCATCGAAGATCGCGTTGGCGATGGCCGCCGCGCTCGGCACCGAAGCCGACTCACCGCTGCCCATCGGTGGTTCATGTTGGCGCGGCAGCATCATCACATCGATCGCCGGCACCTCGGGGAAGGTCAGGATTGGGTAGCCACCCCACTCCTTGCTCGCCACGGTGGACTCCTCGAAGCTCACCTGTTCCTTGAGCACGCGGCTGGTCGACTGGATCACATTGCCGTGAATCTGATGCCGCACCCCTTCGGGGTTGACCATCATCCCGGCGTCATGGCCGATTACCACGCGGGTCACGGCCACCTCGCCGGTGCGCCGATCAACCGCAACATCGGCCACCCAAGCAGCCCACGCAGCACCAAAACCTGGGAACTTGCTGTGGATGTAGCGCGCGTAAGCGAAGCCCCGACCACGCAACACATCACCTTCGGCAGGGGTTTGCATGGGTTCGCTGCGCGGCTGCCAGTCGGCCCGTTCGGCGGTGGCTTTGACCAAATCGATGGCACGCGGATCGGACAGATGCTTGAGGCGGTACTCGACCGGATCGACGCCTGCGGCAAAGGCCAGCTCGTCGATGTACGACTCGTGGGCGAAGCTGTTGGGCATCGCCGACACACCGCGCATCCACGACGCGCGCACCAGCGGTGTCATGTCGTTGATGGTCACGCGCATGTGCTCATAGTCATACGGCGGGATCGAGGTCCGGTCGCCCATCTCGAATAGCGCCGGCACCGGCTCTACCGCGCCGGTGAGCAGCAAGGCCAAGGTGGGTGCGCCGTTGGAGGGATAGCTGGTCTGGAAATCGTAGGCGGCCACGGTGCCATCGGCATTCAGGCCGCCGTCGATTTCCATCAACTGTGCGGTACCCTTGGGCTCCCAGGCATGCTCCTGCTCACGGGTCAGCTGCACCCGCACCGGGCGGCCGACCGCACGGGACAACAGCACCGCGTCAGCGCAGACATCGTCAGCGCAGTTGCGGCCATAGCAGCCAGCGGCTTCCATGCGGATGATCTCGATGCGCTGTTCGTCGCACGCCAACAACCAAGCCAGGTCTGCGCGCAGCAGGTGCGGGTTCTGCGTGCCGGACCAGACGCGGATCTGCCCCTCGGTAAAATCGGCCAAGGCGCACGACGGGCCAATCGAGCCATGCAGCTGATAGGGCCACAGATAACTGCGGCTCAGGCGCTGACTGGCATTGGCGATGCCGCCGTCGACATCGCCCTGATCCAGCACGGTACGCTGCACGCGGGGGTTGTCGCGGATCGCCTGGGCGATATCGCTCAGATCTGGCAGCTTGCCAGTGTGCGGTTTCCAGCTGATCTTCAGCACTTGGGCGGCGCGGATCGCCTGCTCCTCACGCTCGGCGACGACACCGACGAAGTCGCGGATCACCACCACCGCGATCACTCCGGGGAGATGGGCGATGGAGTCATGGTCCACCGCCAGCAAGCTGTTGCCGACAAAGTCGCCGCTGTCGTGGCCGGCATAGGGTGGGCGGATCACCCGGCCATGGAGCATGTCGGGCAGGCGCATGTCGTGGACGTAGGTCAGCTCGCCAGTGGCTTTGCCAGGGATGTCTACCCGCGCCGCACTGCGACCGACCAGGCGATAGTCGTCGACCGCCTTGAGCGGCGCATCCTCGGCAATCGGCAGTTGCTGGTTGTCGCCCTGAACCAGCTCGGCAAAACGCAGGCTACGGCCGTCGCTGCTGATCACTGCGCCCTCCTCCATGCGCAGCGCATCTGGCGCACAGTCCAAGCGCTGGGCAGCCTGTTGCAGGAGGAAGCGCCGCGCCGTGGCCGCGGCCTTGCGCAGCGGCACGGCGGAAATCTGCAAGGTGGCGCTGGCGATGGTCGCGCCCTGGTTGGGAGCGCGCTCGGTGTCGCCCAGTACCATGTGCACCTGATCCATGCGCAGATCGAGCTCTTCGGCAACGATTTGCGCCAGCGAGGTGCGAATGCCAGTGCCCAGGTCGACGTGGCCGTTGAAGGCGTAGACCATGCCGTCGTCACTGACCGCAAGAAACAGTGCCAGCTCGCGTGCCTTGAGCGTGGGCGTCACGCCCTTGGCCACCGGCCCGGAGGGCGGCGTGATCTGGTCGACGATCAGCAATACGCCGCTTTTGCCCAGCAGTTGCTCGCGGCTGGGAACGTGTTGTGAGTGGTTCATGTTCAGCTCCGGATCTCAGGCCAGGCGGCCGGCAGCGCGGCGCACGGCGCGCAGGATTTCGACGTGGGTGCCGCAACGGCAGAGGTTGCCGGACAGCTCGTTGCGGATCTGCTCGTCGCTGGCATCGGGGATGCGGTCAAGCAGGGCCTTGGCGGTCATGATCATGCCGTTCATGCAGTAGCCGCATTGGGCCGCCTGCTCATCGATGAACGCCTGCTGTACCGGATGCGGCGCGGCCTTGCTGCCCAGCCCTTCGAGGGTGGTGATGTCGCGGTTGGCGGCGCCGGACAGCGGGATCACGCAGGAGCGTGCGGCGACGCCGTCGATGATCACCGTGCAGGCTCCGCATTCGCCTAGGCCGCAGCCGTACTTGGGGCCGTTCAGGCACAGGTCGTTGCGCAGGATCAGCAGCAAGGGGGTGTCGGCCATGGCGTTGACTTCGACGGGCTGACCGTTGATTCGCAGGGAGATGGTTGTTTGCATTGTTGGCTCATCTCTGGTGGTTGCATGCCGTTCAGGGCGAGTACCTGGGCGCTACCAAACAACTCAAATGGCGCGCTTATTTAGGTAAGTACTCACTACATGAAATGATCAGGCAAGAAGCAGGCCAGGGATGATTCTGGGGGGGGTTGGGGATTGGGGGTTGAGGATTGCGTTGTGAGATTATCCATTTGATGTGGCGC
>NZ_JBICKL010000075.1:0-49838 GCF_043104195.1 Pseudomonas sp. xss_2 | reverse complement strand
CAAGTTGGCGCTAGACACAGATTGGCGTGGGAGCGGGCTTGCCCCGCGATGAGGCCCTATCAAACGCCAGAGATCAGCGCCCGCCCGGCGAAACGATGATCTTCACATTCTCCTCCTTGTTGTTGACCAACTCCTCGAACCCCAACTCGACAATCTGTTCCAGGCCAATGCGCCCCGTCACCAGCGGGCGAATATCCAGCCGACCATCGGCAATGAAGGCAATCACATCGGCGAATTCGCCGTTGTAGGCCAACGCCCCAAGCACCTGTTTCTCGGTCGAGACCAGATCGAAGAAGTTGAACGCACTGGGCTCCTCGAAGATCCCCACCAGCACGCACTTGCCCGCTTTGCGAATGGCATCGATGGCAAGCTTGGCGGTGTGCTTGTTGCCGATACACTCAAAACTCACATCCGCGCCCAGCCCCGCAGTTAGCCCGCGGATCTCGGCCAGGGCATCGCATTGACTGGGGTCGAGCACGGCACTAGCGCCCACTTGCAAGGCCTTTGCCTTGCGTGCCGAGGACATTTCCAGGGCGATCACCTGCGCCGCGCCCGCCGCCTTGGCGCACATGATGGTACACAAGCCGATGGTGCCCGCACCGACCACCACCACGTTCTGCCCCAGCAGGCTGCCGGCCTTCTTCACTGCATGCATGCCCACCGCCAGCGGCTCGATCAACGCCCCCGCCTCACGCGGGAAACCTTCTGGCAAGCGGTACAGCAGGTTGGCCGGTACATTCACTCGCTCGGCAAAGGCGCCGTTGTTCATCAGCCCGGTAAAAGCCAGCTGTTCGCAGATGTTGTACAAGCCATGGGTGCAGTAATAGCAGCTGCCGCAATGCTGGCAGGCATCGGCGGCCACCGCATCGCCGACGGCGTAGCCGCTAACCCCCTCGCCGAGCTTGGCGATCTCGCCGCAAAACTCATGACCCAGGATGCATTGCCCCTGGATCCCGGTCAGCGGATGCGGCGCCTCGACC
Source organism: Pseudomonas sp. xss_2 (assembly GCF_043104195.1). Taxonomy (NCBI): domain Bacteria; kingdom Pseudomonadati; phylum Pseudomonadota; class Gammaproteobacteria; order Pseudomonadales; family Pseudomonadaceae; genus Pseudomonas; species Pseudomonas sp. xss_2. The sequence goes on along the minus strand of NZ_JBICKL010000075.1, from coordinate 48,858 downwards.
GGTATGAACACCGGGCCTGCGACGTATTCGTGCAGGTCCGAGCCGCAGATCCCGCACCAATCCACCTTGATCTGCACCCAGCCAGGCGGCGGATCGTCCGGCAGCGGTACCTGTTCGACGCGAATATCGTGGCGGCCATGCCAGACGGCGGCGCGCATATGGGTGTGGCTCAGGTCGTTCATTATTGTTGTCTCCAGGCTCACGTAAGTGACTCAGTGTTTGCGCAGGAACGCCTGCAAGGCTTGGTTGACCTGCTCGGCAGCCTCCATCTGGACCATGTGCCCAACCCCGTCGATCAGCAGCACTTCGGCTTCCACGCCTTGGCTGTGGCTGGCGGGGATGATCGCGTCCTGGCCGCCCCAAACCACCAGGGCCGGATGTTGCCCAAGCACCCCGCGCAAGTCGTGACGCTGGCGATCGCCCTCGGCGATGCTCGCCGCCAGTTGCCGCAGGGCGCTGTCGACGCCTTCCAGGCGCTTGAACTTGAGCATGTCCTCGAGCATCTGCCGGGTTACCAAGCCCTGATCGGCAAACAGCTTGCTCATGTGTGGCTTGAGCGCATTGCGATTGCCCGCCTCGACGAAGCCCTGCAGGTACTGGCCATTGATCTGCGCGCCTAAGCCGGCGCTGGCGATCAGGCTCAGGCTGGCCACCCGCTGGGGTGCCAGGCGCGCCAGGTTGAGGCTGACCGCGCCGCCCATCGAGTGCCCTGCCAGGTGGGCGCGGGGAATGTCGAGGTGATCGAGCAGCGCCAGCAGCGCTTCACTCAATTCATCCAGATCGCCCCGTTGCAGGGCCTTGGCCGACTCACCATGGCCGGGCAGATCGAGCGCGATGACCCGACGCTCGGCCGCCAGTGCCGGGTGATTGAACAGCCAGTTGTTCAGATCGCCAGCAAAGCCATGCACCAGCACCAGCGGCGTGCCGCCCTCGCCCAGCTCGAACCAGCGCAACAGCCGGCCGCCGACCTCGGCCTTCTGCGGCGTCGGCCCCTGGGCTTGATCGGCGCCGCCGTCGGCCACGAACTCGGCCTGAAAGCGTTGTACCAGCGCATCGATCTCAGCCTCTTGCGCCTCGCCCTCGACCACCACCGCCAGCAGCGCACCGACCGGCAAGGTCTCGTCAGGCTTGGCTACTTGCCGGCGCAGCACGCCACTGAATGGCGCCTCGACGCTGCTGCTGATCTTGTCGGTCTCGACATCCAGCACTTCATCGCCTTTGTTGATCTGCTCGCCTTCCTGCTTGAGCCAGGTGTCGACCCGGCCCTCGGTCATCGACAGGCCCCATTTGGGCATGGTCAGGGTATGGATCTGGCTCATGCGGCGCTCCTTGCAGCTTCGATGACCTTGCGCACGGCAGCCTCGATCTTCGCCGCAGTGGGGATGTACAGGTCTTCCAACGCATCGGAGAACGGCACCGGGGTGTGCGGCGCGGTGACCATCTCGATCGGCCCCTTGAGCGATGAGAAGGCTTTCTGTGCCACCAGCGCGCTGATGTCGGTGGCCATCGAGCAGCGCGGGTTGGCCTCGTCGATCACCACCAGCCGACCGGTTTTTTCCACACTTTCCAGGATGCTGTCTTCATCCAACGGGCTGGTGGTGCGCAAGTCCAGCACTTCGCAGTCGATGCCCTGGCGCGCGAGGTTGTTGGCCGCCTCCATGGCCAGGTGGACCATGCGCCCATAGGTCACCAGGGTCACGTCGTCGCCGTCGCGCAGGTAGTTGGCTTCTCCGAAGGGTACGGTGTAGAGCTCCTCGGGGACCTCGCCTTGCATGCTGTAGAGCAGTTTGTGCTCGCAGAAGATGACCGGGTCGTTGTCGCGAATCGCCTGGATCAGCAAGCCCTTGGCGTCATACGGCGAAGAGGGGCAGACCACTTTCAGGCCGGGGATGTGGGTCCACAGCGAGGTGAGCATCTGCGAGTGCTGGGCGGCGGCGCGCAGGCCGGCGCCGACCATGGTGCGCATCACCAGCGGGGTCACCGCCTTGCCGCCGAACATGTAGCGGAACTTGGCCGCCTGGTTGAGGATCTGGTCCAGGCAGCAGCCCGCGAAATCGACGAACATCAGTTCGCACACCGGACGCAGGCCCTGGGTGGCCGCGCCCACTGCAGCCCCGACGTAGCCGATCTCCGACAGCGGCGCATCCAGCACCCGACCGGGGAACTGGTGGTAAAGACCCTTGGTCACCCCCAACACACCGCCCCAGGCATCGTCCTCGCCAGGCGCACCGGCCCCGCCAGCCACGTCTTCACCAATGATGAACACGCTCGTATCGCGGCGCATTTCCTGGGCCAGGGCCTCGTTGATGGCCTGCTGGTAGCTGATCTTTCTTGCCATGATGATTCTCCTGTCGTTGTTGTTGTGCCGGAGTCAGGGATAGGCGACGTAGACGTCGGTGAGCAGGTCGGCCGGTTGCGGCTTGGGGTCGGCTTTGGCGCGGCGCACGGCGTCCTCGATCAGGTCTTCGACCTGGGCATCGATGGCATCGAGTTGCTCGGCGCTGAGCACGCCGCTACGGGTGGTCTTGTTACGGAACTGCAGCAGGCAGTCGCGGGTTTCGCGCAGGTTCTTCACTTCATCCGGGGCGCGGTAGGTTTGTGCATCGCCCTCGAAGTGGCCGTAATAGCGGGTCAGCTTGACCTCGATCAGCGAAGGGCCTTGGCCGGCACGGGCGCGCTCGATGGCAGCGCCAGCGGCTTCATGCACAGCGAAGAAGTCGAAGCCATCGATGGTGACCCCGGGCATGCCAAAGCCTGCCGCGCGGTCGGCGATATGGTCACAGGCCACCGACCAGTTCGACGCGGTAGCCTCGGCGTAGCCGTTGTTCTCGGCCACGAAGATGCACGGCAGGTTCATGATCGAGGCCATGTTCATCGCCTCGAACACCGCGCCCTCGTTGGAGCCGCCATCGCCGAAGAACGCCACCGAAACGTCATCGCGGCCCTTGAGCTTGGCCGCCAGGGCAGCGCCCGCGACCAGCGGCGCACCGGCCCCGACGATACCGTTGGCGCCGAGCATGCCCTTCTCCAGGTCGGCGATGTGCATCGAGCCGCCCTTGCCGCCGCACACGCCGGTCTTCTTGCCGTAGATTTCGGCCATCATCCCGTACACATCGACGCCCTTGGCGATGCAATGGCCGTGGCCACGGTGGTTGGAGGCAATACAGTCGGAGTCGCGCAGGTGCGCCATGACGCCGGCTGCCGACGCTTCTTCGCCGGCGTACAGATGAACGAAACCGGGGATTTCGCCGGTGGCAAACTCCACATGCAGACGCTCTTCGAAGGCACGGATCGTGCGCATCACTTGATAGGCGTGGAGCAATTGCTCGGAACTGAGGTGAGTGGACATCTTGTTGTTCTCCAGGGTTGTCTCAACACAGGTTTGCAGGGAGCTGCCGGTGACCGCGCGGTACCGCCAGCAGGTGATGACGGGCGGCATGCGCCAGCACGGCCTCGACGTCGATGGTCAGCGGGCCTTGATGGTCGAGGGTGATGGTGGGGGTGTCGTGCGCGGCGAACTCGATCTCGCGTTCGCCATCCAGGGCCAGGGTGCCGCTGGATAGGCTCAATGAGTAGTCGACGCCGGGCGTGAGTGCGCCGCTGGCGGTGATCCCGCAGCCTTGCAGCAGGCCGGGGGCCAGCGGCGCCAACAGGGCCTGCTCAGCGCCGGGATGCAGGCGCACCCAGGCGCCTTCAGCGGCCTGGCGCGACACCGGGCACCACAGCCCGCAGAGCGCCGACAGGCCAATCGCGTGGGGTTCGGCGAAGCAGGCGAACACTTCTGCCAAGTCTTCGCTGCGGCTCAATGCGCGCGCGCCGACGAAACGTTGTGGGGAGACGGCCACTTCGACCAAGGCCCATTCGCACAGGCCTTGCTCGGGCACGCGCACCAGCAGGCGCTTGTTGCGACGTAGGCCGATGCTGGAGGGAATGCGACCACTGGCCACCAGGCCACCCGCAAGGCCGGCGCTGGTCGCCTCGCGCAGCTCCGGGAAGGCATTGTTGGTGCCGGTGGAAAGGGTCAACAGCGGCACGTCACCGGCCTCGGCTGCCACCGCCTTATGCGTGCCATCGCCGCCCAGTACCGCGATCAGGCTGGCGCCGCGCTCGACCATCCAGCGCGTGGCCAGACGGGTATCGGCGACCGTCTGGGTCAGTGGCAAATCGAGCACCTGCAGCGCCGGCCAATGCTGGTCGCGGGCAACTGGGCCGCCGCTGGCCTTGAGCACAGCGGCGGCGATCCCGGTCATATCGGTTGGCAACAGCACCTGGGCGATACCGGTGGCGCCGAAGGCTGCGAGCAGACGCTGGATGGCCGAAGCCTTGTCGGTACTGGAATAGAGCCCTGCGTTAGCGGTCAGGCGACGCAGGTCGCGGCCCGAAGCTGGGTTGGCAATGATCCCGACGATTGGCGCGGGTTGCGGCATGGCGCACCTCATTTTCTTGTTTGCCAGGGCTAGAGCAAGGGCGGTGCCAGCTTTGCAACTACACGCGCCAGATGCCGAGCCAGAGCGCTTCCAGCGCGACAAGACCCGCCCCTGCGCCAGCCGCTGCGAGACGCTGCGTACCGGTCAGGCCAGGCGCTGGGCGAGACGCTGAGACGCAGCGTCTCAGCGCCACCGGCAAGCACGTGGCGCTTGTCGCCGCTCGCCCACAAGCGCTTAATGGCCGCATAACGACAAGAACACGAGAACCGGAGGCCCCAATGCTTGCCGCGAACTCCCGAGCCCATGTCGACTGTGTCAGCCGGGTAGTGAAGAACGCCGATCGCCTGCCCCAGGCGCCGGTGCCTGCGCTGATCCTCGACTCCTGGCGTCGGTCCATGGACCTGTACCGTCTCGACCCCGGCTCCCAGCAAGGGCCACGCATCCTTTCGCAGAACCTGCTCAACGAATGCCGCGAGCGCGCCGAACTGTTCCTGCGTATCGCCAGCGACGCGGTAGCGCGCTTGCATGGCCGGGTGAGCGGTGCCGACTATTGCGTACTGCTCACCGACGCCCAAGGGCGGACCATCGACTACCGGGTGGAAGCGGCGATTCGCAACGACTGCCGCAAGGCCGGGCTGTACCTGGGCACCTGCTGGTCGGAAGGCGAGGAAGGCACCTGCGGGGTAGCGGCAGTGCTGACCAACAAGGCACCGGTCACCGTGCACAAGCGCGATCACTTTCGCGCCGCCTTCATTGGCCTGACCTGCACCGCAGCACCGGTTTTCGACCCACAGGGCGAGTTGCTCGGGGTGGTCGATGTGTCGGCCCTGCAATCGCCAGATGACCGCCGCAGCCAACATCTGATTCGCCAATTGGTGGAGCAGACCGCGCGGGAGATCGAAAACGCCTTTTTCATGCACAGCAGCCAGGGCCACTGGGTGATGCGCGCCCATGGCACGCCCGGCTATGTCGAGAGCCAGCCAGACTACCTGCTGGCCTGGGATGGCGATGGCCGCCTGCAGGCGCTCAACAGCCTGGCACGCCAGCACTTGCTCGAGCACCACGGGCGGTTGCCAGAACATATCGGCGAGCTGTTCGACCTCGATCAGCTACGTCGCGCCAGTGACGCCAGTGCCCAGCGCCTGCCCGGCTGGCAACTGTATGGCCGAGTCAGTGCGCCGCGCTGCCTGCGTCCCCGCGCCCAGGCGCCGCAATACACGCAGGACCCACGCATCGAGCAGCACCTGCGCCTGGCCACTCGGGTCAAGGACTGCAACCTGGCGGTGCTGGTGCAAGGAGAGACCGGCGCCGGCAAGGAGGTGTTTGCCCGCCAGCTACATGGACAAAGCCAACGCCGCACAGGCCCCTTCGTCACCCTCAACTGCGCAGCGATTCCAGAAAGCCTGATCGAAAGCGAGCTGTTCGGTTATGTCGCTGGCGCCTTCACCGGGGCATCGAGCAAAGGCATGCAAGGGCTGCTGCAGCAGGCCGATGGCGGCACGCTGTTTCTCGACGAGATTGGTGATATGCCGCTGAGCCTGCAGACTCGCCTGCTGCGCGTACTGGCCGAAGGCGAAGTAGCGCCCCTGGGTGCGGCGCGGCGTGAGCGGGTGGATATCCAGGTGATTTGCGCCACCCACCGGGATTTGGCGGCGATGGTCAGCGAGGGGCGCTTTCGCGAGGACCTGTACTTTCGCCTGGCCAATGCCCGCTTCGAGCTGCCGCCCCTGCGTGAGCGGGCTGATCGGCTCGGGCTGATTCATCGCATGCTGGCTGAAGAGGCGCAGGCATGCGGCGTTGAAGTGATGTTGGCCGATGCCGCGTTGGAAGCGCTGCTGACCTATCGTTGGCCGGGTAATCTCAGGCAATTGCGCCAGGTCCTGCGCTATGCCTGTGCGGTGTGTGATGGCGGCCAGCTGCGGCTTGAGGATTTACCGCAAGAGGTGCGTGGAGAGGTCGAACCTGCTGCCCAGGCCAGTGCTTCCAGCCCGGCGCGACAGGTGCTGCTCGATGCGTTGATTCGCCATCGCTGGAAGCCGGCGGAGGCGGCCCGGGCATTGGGGATTTCCCGGGCGACCCTGTATCGGCGGGTGCATGAGCACCGGATCGAGATGCCACGGATGAAGGTTTGACGGGTGTCAGTTACGGCCTCTTCGCGGGCAAGCCCGCTCCCACAGGGATTGCACAAAGCTCAAGGTCTGCGCGGTGCCTGTGGGAAATCACTCGACGCCCAGCCCACAGACACAGCGCAAAGCTAAAGGTCTATGCGTTACCTGTGGGAGCGGGCTTGCCTGCGAAGAGGCCGCTACAGCCTCACAGCGAAATTGGCCGACGCCCTGCAAAGGCTTGCCCCACAGACACAGCGCAAAGCAAAAGGTCTACGCGGTACCTGTGGGAGCGGGCTTGCCCGCGAAGAGGCCGCTACAGCCTCACAGCGAAATCGGCCGACGCCCAGCGAAGGCATGGGCCAAGGTGCCGCCATCCACCAGCTCCAGCTCGCCGCCCAGCGGCACGCCATGGGCGATCCGCGAGGCGACCAGGCCCTTCTCATTGAGCAACTGGGCGATGTAGTGCGCGGTCGCCTCGCCCTCCACTGTCGGGTTGGTCGCCAGGATCACTTCACTGAAACTGCCCTGTTCCTCGATCCGCGCCATCAACTGCGGAATGCCGATCGCCTCCGGCCCCAAGCCATCGAGCGGCGACAGATGCCCCTTCAACACGAAGTAACGCCCGCGATAGCCCGTCTGCTCGACCGCGTAGACATCCATCGGCCCTTCCACCACGCACAACTGGGTATCGTCGCGGCGCGGGTCGGCGCACTGCGGGCACAGCTCCTGCTCGGTCAGGGTCCGGCATTGGCGGCAATGGCCAACGCCTTCCATCGCCTGGGTCAGGCTCTGGGCCAGGCGCAGGCCGCCGCTGCGGTCGCGCTCGAGCAACTGCAAGGCCATACGCTGGGCAGTTTTCTGACCAACGCCCGGCAGAATGCGCAGGGCGTCGATCAGTTGGCGGATGAGGGGGCTGAAACTCATGGGAAAGGCCTGACAGTTCAATGAGAGGCGGTTTATACCGGCCAAGGCAGGCAGCGTCAAATCAGCTACAGCGCAGCGGCAACTGTCCTACCTGCTGTTGCAATTGACACTGGCTGCCCGGCCCGCGTTCACGCCAGGCCGGGCCTTTTCCACCGGCCGTCACTCAGGCCGACTTGACCGCCCCACGCAGGGCTGGGTCTTGGTCGTCGCGCTTGGGTGAGCGCACGGCCAGCACCGCAATCAGCGAGATAGTGACAGTGCCCAACAGATACAGGGCCACCGGTTGCCAGTCACCGTTGTAGCGGCTGAGCAGGTAGGTGGCGATCAACGGTGCGGTGCCGCCAGCCAGTGCTGCGCCCAACTGGTAGCCGAGGGTGATGCCGGTGTAGCGCACGCGGGTGGAGAAGATCTCCGAGCTCATGGTGCCCAACACCGCAGTAATCGGCGCCCAGAGCACGCCGAAGGCGATGATCGTAGCGACCATCAGGCCCCAGGTGCTGCGCGTATCGAGCAGTTTGAAGTACGGCACGATGAACGCCGCCATCAGCAAGATGCCACCGATGTAGACGGCCTTGCGCCCAACCTTGTCCGACAGCCAGCCCATCAGCGGAATCATCAGCGAAGCCACGGCCGCCGCGATCATCACCGCATTCAGGGTGCTGACCTTGTCATAGCCCAGGGTGCTTACCGCGTAGCTGACCACGAAGGTCGAGAAGATATAGAAAGGTGCCGTTTCCACCACCTTCAGGCCAGCGGCGATCAGCACTTCACGCCAGTGGTCGCGCAGGGTTTCCACCAGGGGCATCTTGGCGACGTTGCCCGACTCCTTGGCCTTCTTGAAGTCCGGTGTTTCATCCAGGCCGTGACGAATCCACAAGCCGAGGAACACCAGGCCAGCGCTAAGCACGAACGGCACTCGCCAGCCCCAGCTGAGGAACTGCTCTTCAGGCAACATGGCCATCAGGCTGACCGCCATGGTCGCCAGCAGCATGCCGACGGTAACCCCCACCTGCGGCACGCTGCCGAACAGGCCTTTACGCTTGGCCGGAGCGTATTCGTAGGCCAACAGCAGCGCCCCGCCCCACTCCCCGCCGATGCCCAAGCCCTGTACCACCCGCAGAGCGATCAGCAGGATCGGCGCCCAGACGCCGATGTGCTCGTAGGTCGGCAAGCAGCCGATCAGCACCGTGGCGCCACCCATCAAAGACAGGGTGATGACCAGGGTTTTCTTGCGACCGATACGGTCGCCGATGTGGGCGAAAATCACTCCGCCGATGGGCCGTACGAAAAAAGTCAGAGAAAACGACAGGTAAGCCAGCAACAACCCGACCACCGGATCGAAGTTGGGGAAGAACAGCTTGTTGAATACCAGCGCGGCGGCGGTGCCGTAGAGGAAGTAGTCGAACCATTCGATGGAACTGCCGGTAAGGCTGGCGACCAAAGCGCGGCCGCGCCCCTGGGTCGCGGTGGGGGTTGCACTGGACGGCGTCATGCGAGTCTCCGTTTTTTTGATGTTATGTCGGCGAGCACAGGGTGGAGCAAGGCAAAGAGCAACCAGGTTGCACCCATGCCAGCGGATCTTAGTGAAAGCTCTAAAAAAGGTACAACCCAGATTAAACGTTTAACCCGCAATTATTTTCAGAAGACAGTGGAAATGCGCTGTTTTGGTTCAAGTTTTACAGCGGAAATTGCGTATAGCGCCATAGCGGTGCGCACGACTGCGCAGTCACCAAGTTGCCAAACCTCAACACTTTTTTGTTTTTGCTTTTTGTGGTTGCACCCAGTTGCACCCATATTTAAAAAGCCCTTACTCTGAAAAGACATCACAACAACAACCAAGGGGACTTGCCGGTGAAAACGCTGTTTATTGGGTATGGCCGCATGGGCGCTGCATTGGGCGATGCGTGGCTGGCCACAGGCTTGATCGAGCAGTTGAGCATCGTCGATCCGGGGCTAACTGGCGCTGGCGGCGACGGTCGTTATACGCGTCTGGCCGATGTGCCCGACGAGGCATTCGAGCTGATCGTGCTGGCCGTCAAACCGGCTTATGCCAGTGAGGCCCTGGCAGGGCTCAGCGATCGGCAATGTGCGCAAGCCTGCGTGATTTCGGTGGCTGCCGGGGTCACCCAGGCGACCTTGAGTGCAGCCCTGGGGCAGCGCTGCCCGGTGGTGCGAGCCATGCCTAATACTCCAGTGCTGGCCGGAGCCGGTTGCACCGGGCTGTATGCAGGCGACGAGCTGGAGGCGAGTCAGCGCACCAGGATCGGCCAGTTGTTCGAAGCGGTTGGCTTGGCATCCTGGGTCACGACAGAGAGCCAGCTCGATGCGGTTACAGCCATCAGCGGCAGTGGCCCGGCGTATTATCACTTGTTCAGCGAGGCACTGGCGCAAGCAGGGGTCAAACTTGGACTTACTGCTGAATTAGCAGGCGCCCTGGCGGCACAAACTGCGTTTGGTGCAGCAACTTTGCAACAGCAGCGGCATGCCGATTTCGCCGAACTTCGTCAGGCGGTTACTTCGCCAAATGGCACGACGGCGGCGGCGATTGAAGTGTTTGAGAATGGGCAGAAGTTGCGCGACTTGGTCGAAGCGGCAACTGCAGCGGCCTGTCGACGATCCGTGGAGTTGTCGCAAAACAGCTGAAGTCAGTTTATTAACTAACCGTTCAAGTTAAAAACGTGCTGCGTTATCTTTTACGGGCACGTTGAGCGTGGCATCGTTGTTGGACGTTGTGACCCTATCGCGGGGCAAGCCCGCTCCTACAGAAATTGTGCAAACGTGTAGGAGCGGGCCTGCCCCGCGATGAGGTCAGATCAAACAGCGCATTTGCGCAACGCTGGATCAGAACGGCATCTTGAAGCCTGGCGGCAACTGCATGCCAGCAGTCATGCCACCCATTTTCTCCTGGCTGTTCTGCTCGACCTTGCGTACCGCGTCGTTGACGGCGGCTGCGATCAGGTCTTCGAGCACTTCCTTGTCTTCCTGCATCAGGCTGTCATCGATGCTGATGCGCTTGACGTCATGACGACCGGTCATCACCACGCTGACCAGGCCCGCGCCCGATTGCCCGGTCACTTCAGCGTTGGCCAGCTCTTCCTGCATCTTGGCCATTTTTTCTTGCATCTGCTGCGCCTGCTTCATCAGGCCGGCCATGCCACCTTTCATCATGGGGTACACCTCGATTGGGTCATGTGATGCGGCCAAGCACGCTGCCGGCCGCACGGATATCGGTTCAATCGCCCTGGCTGACCAGGGCCTCTACAGGCTCAATAGTATCCTGACGCACGGTCGCGCCGAACTGCCGGATCATCTGCTGGATGAGCGGATCACGCTCGATCGACACTTCAGCCTCATGCTGACGCTCCGAGCGCTTGCGCGCCGCAGCTTGCGCCGGGGTTTCCTGCTCGGGGCGGATCAGCTCGATGCGCAGCTGCAAGGTGCGGCCCAGGTGCTGGTTGAGCGCCTCGTTGAGTCGCCGCTGCTGGGTCGAGTTGAACAGTGCACCCTGGGCTGGGTCCAGGTGCAGCAGCCAGTCATCGCCGTCGGCAGCGATCAGGGTACAGTTTGCCGCGATGTTGCCTGTCATGCCGGACACAGGCAACTGCGGGAATAATTCCAGCCATTGCAGCGCAAGACCGGTGGCCGGCTTGGAGGCTGGCAGAGGCTCGGCAACCGGGGCGGTTTCAGCCTCATGGACATGCTCAGCCAACTCATCCAGGTAGCTGAAGCCTGCCGGATCAGACTCGGGCGCGTAGTAATCTTCATCCAGCGGCGGCTCGTCGTCCCGATCCATGCCAACAGCGTCATAGGCAGAGGGATCGAACGGCGGCTGGTCATCGCTTGGCGGCCCGACTTGCGGCGCAGGCGGCGCGACTGGCGCAGGCGCTTGCAGCACCGGCTCGGCCGGCACTGTCGCCTCCTCCCACGGCAGATCGACAACCTCTTCCTCAATTGGCGCAGGTTCTTGGACGGCAACCGGCGCCTCTGGCGCGGGCTCAGGCTCGATAACCGGCTGCGCGGCAACCGGCTCCAGCACCGCAGGCTGCGCCGTCACAGGCGCTGCAACGGGCTCGTGCGCCTCGACCGGCGCTGGCATGGCCGGCGGTTCAGCGACCGACGCTGGCGCTGCCACCGGTTTTGCAGAATCAGCTGTGGCCTGGCTGATCCCCACTGGCTTTAGCACCGGGGTCGGCGCGTCGTCGGTATCGGCGGGGCGGAACGCGAGCATGCGCAGCAGGACCATTTCAAAGCCACCGCGCGGGTCCGGCGCCAAGGGCAAATCGCGGCGGCCAATCAAGCCCATCTGGTAGTAGAACTGCACATCCTCGGCGGGCAGCGCCGAAGCCAGGCTCAACACCCGCTCGCGGTCGCCCTGGCCGTTGTCCACCGCCTCAGGCAGCGCCTGGGCAATGGCTACGCGGTGCAGCACGTTGAGCATCTCGGCCAGCACGCCACTCCAATCCGGCCCCTGCTCGGCCAAATCACGCACCGCTTGCAGCAGCGCCCGCGCATCACCTTCGAGCAGCGCCTGCAGGACGCCGTACACCTGGCCATGGTCGAGCGTGCCGAGCATCGCCCGGACATCAGCGGCCAATACCTTGCCTTCACCGAAGGCGATGGCCTGGTCGGTCAGGCTCATGGCGTCGCGCATCGAGCCATCGGCCGCGCGCCCAAGCAGCCACAGGGCATCTTCTTCGAAGGGGACGTTCTCGGCACCGAGCACATGGCTCAGGTGCTCGACCACCCGCTCCGGGCTCATGTTCTTCAAAGAGAACTGCAAGCAGCGCGACAGGATGGTCGCCGGCAGCTTTTGCGGGTCGGTGGTCGCGAGGATGAACTTGACGTACGGCGGCGGCTCTTCCAGGGTCTTGAGCAGGGCGTTGAACGAGTGCGTGGAGAGCATGTGCACTTCGTCGATCAGGTAGACCTTGAAACGCCCACGGCTCGGCGCGTACTGCACGTTATCGAGCAGTTCGCGGGTGTCTTCGACCTTGGTGCGGCTGGCGGCGTCGATCTCGATCAGGTCGACAAAACGCCCTTCGTCGATCTCCCGGCACACCGAACAGGTGCCGCAGGGGGTCGAGGTAATACCGGTTTCGCAGTTCAGGCACTTGGCGATGATCCGCGCGATGGTGGTCTTGCCGACCCCGCGCGTGCCGGTGAACAGGTAGGCGTGATGCAGGCGCTGGTTGTCCAGGGCGTTGATCAAAGCCTTGAGCACATGGGTCTGGCCGACCATTTCGCGGAACGAGCGCGGACGCCATTTTCGTGCAAGAACCTGATAACTCATTAAAAAACCATCGCAAACTGAACGAGCGGAAGATCGCTAATGCTAGCGGAGCGGGGGCAAAATTGCACCCGGCCAATCTCGTCTAAGCTAAGCAACGCACGACTAGGCTCAGACCCTAGGTAGTCATCAGGGAGGAAAACCGTGCGGCGAATCCTGGCGATCCTGCTGTTGTGCTCCACTCACAGCCTGGCCCAACAGCCGGTGCTGCGCTTCTCGGTCGCCGAAAGCTGGAGCATGCCACTGATCCGCATCGAGCACCAACAGCCGGTCGAAGGCATTCTGTTCGACCTGATGCAAGCCGCCGCGCGCGAGGCCGGGGTACGCGCCGAGTATCACCTGATGGCTCGCCTGCGCCTGCAACAGGCGCTTGAAGACGGCGATATCGACGTGCGCTGTTATGTCGCCACCCACTGGCTGATCGAACGGCCGGGCAACTACGTCTGGAGCGTGCCGTTGATCCAGCAGCGCGATTTGCTGGTCAGCCGCAGCGCCGACCTGGCCCCCATCAACCCAGAGCAATTGCCAGCACAGGCCATCGGCACGGTGCTGGGCTATCGCTACCCGACCCTCGATCCGCTGTTCAACCAAGGCCGGCTGCGCCGCGAAGACAGCCGCAACCAGCAACTCGCCCTGCAAAAGCTCGAGGCCGGACGTTACCGCTATGCCGTGAGCAACCAATTGTCATTGCACTGGTTCAACCGCCAACTCCCTGCAGCGCAGCGCTTGCGCGCACAGAGCGTGCTCGAGGAGCAATCGTTGGGCTGCATGGTGCGCAACGATCCAACCCTGCCCACTCAGGCACTGCTCAGGGCGCTGGTGCGGATCAAGCAGTCCGGAGAAGTCGAACGGATAGTCCAGCGCTACACCAGCCAGGATGCTGCGGGTCAGATCGTCAGCGGCTCAACTCACTGAAAGCCCCAACGCACTGAGGTACAGGCCCAGACCAAATACGCCATGCGTGGCCAGGCTACGCAGGCAGTTTCGCAACGGTGTGGGAGTATTGCTGGCAAACAGACCTGCGCCAAACGCCGGCTGCACCACACACAACGGCACCAGCACCGAAGCCAAGCCGAAGCCCAACCCAGGCAGCAGGGACGGCGCGCGTAGCCAGCCCTCCCCGGCCAGGCCGACCAGCAGCGCTGCGAACAGCAACCCAGTCGCGTAGTGCAGCACCCATCCCCAGGCCAACTCATGCCTGACCGGCGCAGCCTTGGCGATGGCCGGGTGATACACACGCCCCTGCAGCAAATGCCCGGCCCAGCGCCCGACCATGGCGTAGTTGAGCGTGGTCACACCCAGCCGTTTGAGCAGTAGCGTCCACAGGTCCATGACCAACGTGGCACCGAGGCCGATCAGCGCAATACAAGTCATCAAGGTGGTAGCAGTCATGGCGAAACCCTTGGCAGATTGACGGAAAAGCCCAATGCCGCGCAGCATAGAAGTTAAAGTCAACTTCAAGTCAAGGGGCCACCCATGGACATCGCCGATGTCGCCAAACGCACCGGGGTACCAGCTTCAACGCTGCGTTACTACGAGAACAAAGGTTTGCTCAAGTCGCTCGCAGGCAAAGGCCAACGCCGCCAGTTCGCTGCCGACGTGGTGGATCGCCTGGCGCTGATCGCCTTGGGCCAGGCAGCCGGGTTCTCGCTCGATGAAGTGGCGAGCATGCTGGTCGATTTGCAGGTGAATCGCGAAATGTTGGTGGCCAAGGCTGACGAGATCGATGCACGGATCACGCGCTTGCAGGCCATGAGCAAGGGGCTGCGTCATGCGGCGGCGTGTCCAGAGGAAGACCATCTGGCGTGTCCGAAATTTCAGCGACTGCTGAAACTGTCGGCTGCTGGCGTGCTGGCTGTAGAGCGCAGTCGGATGCGGAGCTAGACGTTAGGGATGCCGTCGTTTGAACCGGCCACCTCGCAGGCAAACTTGCGAAAAGTCAGACACGATCAGCCACCTACCACGCAGGCAAGTGATGAAAATTCTTCGCAAGGAGGCGGCGAAAGCACTATCAGGCAAGGAGGCGGAGCGTTTTCCGACCCCTGAAATGGAGGCGGCCCCACCAGCCACACCCCGGCACTCGATGTCCCCGCCTTGGCTGCTCCCTTCCGGGCCTGACCAGATGGCATGCAAGCATGCTCGGTAATCAATGCGGGGCTTATGGATCAAGGGTTTCAGGCAGATGAGGTGATTCGTCACTTACCCGTGCAGCCACCCAGCACGGTCGCTCAAAGCTTGGGGTGTGACCAGTATTGTTCCACTCAATTGGTCCACTTTACTGGTCCACTCTGGTGTTCACTCATGGCCTACATTGTCCGCCGTCAGTCCATCTACTACCTCAACCTTCGGCTTCCAAAGCACCTATTTCCCAGCCGTCATACCCTTCGCATATCCCTGCGAGTGCGAGCGCGGCAGGCAGCCTTGTACCTTGCCAGCTCGTTAGCTCAGCAAGTGCTTTGCCACCTAACTGAACATCCTCTGACAGCCCCTGAGACGCTGCGTGCACTGTGTACGCAGTGGCGAGACTCTACCCCTAAGCCATTCACGATGGCTGCACCACGAAGAGCTACAGCGGCCACAGCGAAGCCACAAAGCGCCGGCCCTACCCTCGCGACCTTGTCCAAACTCTATTTAGAAGAAGGCAAACGCGGCGGCACATGGCGACAGGGCAGCACCGAGGAAGTCGAGCGAGCTTTAGCTGACCTTTTCGAGCTGCTAGGTGATATGCCCGCTAAAGCCTTCGATGCACAACAAGCACGCCTGCTAAAGGAACGGCTCAGCCTATGCCCGCAATACTTCGGCTTACGACCTGAGTTCAAGGGCAAGACGCTAAAGCAGGTGATTGAGTCAGGTAGCACCTACAAGACCATTACTGCTGTCACAGTGAACAATCGGCTACGCAAGCTCACCGCGTTTCTGAACTGGTGCAAAGCGAACGGGTACGTGGCAGACAACCCACTGACGGGTATGAAAGTCATGACGGGATCAGCAAAGGAAGCTCGGTTGTCCTTCGAGCGACACGACCTAGCTGCACTACTGAACCTTGAGGGACTGCGACAAGAGTCACGGAAGCATCCATGGCGCTACTGGCTGCCATTCCTCGGACGGTTCACTGGTGCACGACTTGAAGAGCTTTGCCAGCTGCGTGTGGACGATGTCATTGAGCAACAGGGCATCCCGTGCATTCGCATTGACGACAGCCATGAAGGCCAGAGTCTTAAGAATGTCAGCAGCCGTCGTGTTCTCCCCTTGCATCCTGCACTGATTGAGCACGGTTTGTTGCAGTACGCCGAGTCAGTCAAGACCAGTGGGGCTGATCGTCTATTCCCCGAGCTTGAAGCAGTACGCGGTAAACGAGGTCACGCGGCATCTAAATGGTTTGGACGCTACAAGACGAAACTCGGCATCACCGACCCGCGTAAAACCTTCCACAGCTTCCGCCACACCTTCATCGATGACCTGCGTGATGCTGGCGTGCAGGACTCACTGATCAAGCGGATGGTGGGTCATGAAGACAGCTCCGTAACCTTCGGCGTCTACGGCAGCAGGACGCCAATCAAGGCGATGGTCGAGGCCATGAAGCACATCAAATAACCTCGAATAACCCAGCAAAAACTCTGGTTAAACCCTGCCACCTAATTGACGTTCACCTACCGTCTTTCATGTCCAACCCAGTGTTTACGGGGCTTAGGGAGCGTTCAAACTAAGCAAAGTGCGTTTCCCGCAGAACAAAACGGTTTTTTTGCAGACACGACCGCCAAAGAAGTCAATACCTAGAGATTGATTTTTTTCGGGACTCGTGTAGAATTGATGGCCTGCTTCAGAGAGCAGACATACAGATTAGAAGCCTCCACCGCGACCACCAAATTGGTGTTTTGCATGGGGGCTTAAATTTGCCTGCGATTTACCAATACCCTAACCGGCACAACCTGAGAGGAATGCCTATGCGATTAACTTGAAAAGGAGACCAATCCCATGATGTACCCGCTCGCCTCAAATTCCCCCTGCACCACCGAATCCCACCCCTCTACCAACCTGCTGCCGTCAGCAGAGTTGGAGGCATTGAATGCACGATTTTCAGCCAACGCCAATCAGTGGCTGGCAGATAAGACAGCAAAGACCAAGAGCAAGGTCGAGCGTAAGCCCAAGGGCAATCGTGGACGGAAGCCCAAGCTGATTGTAAATCCCTTCTACGGGTTCATCGGCCCCAAAACCTATTGGGCGCCCTATCCTGAATTCGCTATGGACATCATTGAAGGGGTCGCACGCTTGGATTGGTACGGAGAGCGAGAGCAACAGTTGCCACTGTCTGTAGCCAAGATTAACTACGTTTTGGGAACTCTCCCTGTCATCACCAACGAAGCAGTAGAAGATTTGCTGCAACTGGGGGACCGACAAGCGAGGCGCTACGTCAAGGCAGTTGAGTTGATCATTCCATGGATGATGAAGAGTCGGCCTCCGCTCCTCATCAGCGAGATGGACGGCATCGATTTTGAGGCCAAAGCCTGCGAGTGGGAGGACTGTAATGATGCGTACGCACCAAATCCGGAGGAGCTGGCCAAGCTGCACTACGATCTGCGCACCTTGACCGAGTATAAAACGGCAGAAGAATACGAGGCGGCCTACCCAAGTCAGCCGAGCACATGTGCCATCGTATCTCTCTCAAACCGCCATACGCTTCAACAGCGGCAGCAACACCCCAAGAAACCAGAGGTGTTGGCGAGGTTGACCCAAGACCAAAGTGTAAAATCCATCGAACGAGAAACGGGAGTATCTGCAAAGACTATCCGGAAGTGGCGAGAGGAAATAAAGGCTGCGCAGGTAGGACTGAAAGCCGCATGAACGGCCTCGGTGGAGGGGGAGTAATTCGGTCGCATATATTATAGAAGCAATTCAATGCGTAGCATTGGGCGTACCATCAATGAATCGTACCCCGGGACAACAAACAACAAAGTTGTCCCAAATGAAAACAGCCATCATTGTCAGCTTACGCTAACGGCCAAGCGTACTAGTCCAAACAACCAATAACATGGTTGGACAACAAGAATTCGAGCAGCTACTAGAGCTACGCTCTGATCGTGCAAAACTCAATCCTGCGGATCGGATATTGTGCACAGGAACAGCGTCAGCTGTGGATAGTACGGATTTTTAGGTTTTGGGGGGTGTTGGTTGTTTCACCCCCTCTACACCGTTAGGTGTCCACGATCCTGACCTACGGTCATACACAGTGCAACCAGCTGAAAGCTTGCCGCTTTCTGTGTGAACGCCCAGCGGAGCCAATCTAGGAATTTGCTTTGACGCTCCGCTGAAGGTGCGCAGCCTCTACCGAAGGTAGAAGTACAGAAACACTACCACCAGCACAGCGAAGATCACCCTTCCTTGAAGCACATCAGCATTCAGCTTGTCTGTCTTCATCTGCTGGTGCGTGGCAGCATCGCTCAAGCCCTGAGACTTGTAGTGCATGATCTGGTCGATTTCCCTATCGATCTTCTTGTTCTGACCATCGTTGCTTCGCATTGTGATACCCCACACGATCAACCAAAGCCCTCCTGTCAGAACGGTCAGGATCAGGTGCAGGATGTGGTTTGTCTTCTTTTTACGACTGGTCAGCACGAACAGTTTTTCGTTCATTTCGTTGGTCTCTCAGGGCTAGGCGTTCGCTTCCCCAGCGTATGGGGGCCTGAGACAATTGTATCAGTTAGTGTGTCATCATTTGGAGTGTAATCACTCAGTGTGTTCACGATCAGGGTGCATCCAACCATCATGCTGGGATGCAGACAAACCAACACCTACGAAAGGCCTTTGGCCAACGAATCCGAAATCTACGCAGCAGCCAAGGCTTCAGCCAAGAAGCATTCGCTGACAAATGCGGCTTTGTCCGCACCTACATGTCTCGCATTGAGACGGGTACGGCCAACCCAAGCCTTGAAGCGGCCAAGGTGCTTGCTGACGGGCTGAGCATGTCCCTATCAGAGCTGCTTGAAGGTCTGTAGCCACATAGATCGACGCTACACTCAGGCTCGCCCCCTCACAGGACTACATACATGGATGACCGTATTCCAATCACAGCTGACACGCTTGAATTGCTGCACCTCAATCAAATCGCCATACGTGCAGCTTTGGAAGAGGTGAGCCTGTGGATCAGTCAACGCGGTTCAACCACCGTGCATGACAACGTGCTGAGTATCATGCACACCCTCGACACGAATGCCGAAGCCATCGCCTCAGGAATAGAGTCCCTGAGGTCAACTTAAAATTCACGATTTGTCATTTGCTTAGACGAACGTCTGCCAAATTGACAATTTGTAGTCATGGATTACAAAATGCCCTCACACACAATGAACGTAGTGAGTGCACCACCATGACTAATGTCGTCGCTTACATCCGAGTTTCTACCAAGGGCCAAGGTGATTCTGGCCTAGGCTTGGATGCACAGCGTGACTACATCCAACGTGCAGCAGACACGAACGGCTGGAACGTCATTGGTGAGTATGTGGATGTAGTGAGCGGCAAGCTTGCCCTTGAAGATCGACCAGAAGGTGCAAAAGCTCTGGCAGCGTGCAAACTGCACAAGGCTCAATTGTTGGTGGCCAAGCTGGATCGGCTTTCCCGCTCCGTGCTGCACATTGCTCAGCTGATGGAGCAAGTTGATTTCAAAGTGGCCACGATGCCACAGGCCAACACCTTCCAACTTCATCTATTCGCTGCCCTTGCCCAGCAGGAACGAGAGTTCATTGCCACCCGTACCAAGGAAGCTCTGACATCCCTCCAGAGGCGTGCAGACGCTGGTGATGCAATAGCCCAGCAGAAGGTGGCCAATCGTGCAGAGGCTCAAGCCAAAGGCCGTGCAATAGCTGATATCACAGCGGCCAACACCGTTCGTATGAGCAAGATCAGCAACTATCAAGACGGCCTCCGTCCGCATCTGGAATCCTGCCTGTACAACAAGGTGATCACTCTGCAATCGGTCGCTGACTGCTTGAACAAGAAAGGGCTTCGCACCCCGCGTGGTAGCGAGTTCAACGCTACGGCAGTACGCCGCCTGATGCTTTCTCTCAACGTATCGTTCTAACAAAAAATATTATTATAGCCCAGAGTTATTTCAGATTTACTCAGCTTTTCAGAAGCCAGCTTTCCAAACGGGTTTAGCCGATTTGCTGGTTCGCTAGACGTACTACATTACTTTCGGCCAGCACACACCCTTTTATTAAGAGAGCGCATCTTTTTTCTGGCGGGAAAATTGGGTTTCCGTGCAGAATCGCATTGTCTTTTGGCGGGGACTTGGGACCGAAGCAAAACACTTCCCACCGCCCTTCCCTTTCACAACACTTAGGCAAGGAGTGAGCTGATGAAAGCATGGATAGCAGTCCTCGCAATCAATGCGAATCAATCCCCCACAAGAGGCGCAGGGTCTTCAATCAATGAAGCACTGTACTCACCATAGGTCAATGTTTGATGAAGTTCGATCCCAGCAGTTGCGAGCCAGTCCTTCCAAATCTGGTCGATATCGTCGGAACATTGCCGCATAAAGTCGATGGTTAAATATTTTTCCCAGTCACCCCGAAGATCGAAGTCGTCATGATCACTCTCGGACTGATAGCCCACTACTTCATCAATTTCGATAGTAACCGGTTTACCGTGTGCAATGGTGTCACGAAAACTCTTCAACTGCTTAATGGAAGAGTACGGGCGAACCGAAAAGTCAGGCTCCACCCCCAACACCGACAACACATTCTCAAGCTTTTTGTCGAACCACCGCCTTTCCTTAAAGCCTGAAATTTTCTGCTCACCAATAAAATTAAGACGAGATTCAAAGGTGAATGCCATCATTACAAGGCAGGCAGTAATATCAAGAGCGATGCCGTGTCGATTCCCGGCCACTGCCATATCTTCAATACGAGTTCTTAGATGAATAACCGTATTAGACAAATCATTGTGAATGTGAATTTTTTTCTTGGAAATTTTTCGCACCCGGAATTTTGAATCATCACTACCTTGACTCCGAGATTGCCCCTGCAAAAGGCTGCCCTGCTGGGTTAATGGCTCAGAACTAAAATTATCGTCACTTTTGCGAACAAAGCCCTCAAACCCAACGGGATCTTTTTCAAGATTAAAAGTGTCCTGAGCCTCTACCTGCAACACCTCATCAACAGTTGAAGACTTACCACTGATGCTTACCGTGTTACGCAATGAAGCATTAGACAGCAAACCAGAGAGCATACGTGGATAATCATCTCTCGTCTTAAGCACTAATATGTTATCGAGCCTTTCTCGCTTACACTTCAGCAAATTTGCCTTATCAACCCAGTCACCTTCAGCGATTAGCAAATTCGCCATGACCTTCGGCTCTTTGTTATTTCTATCCACTGAAGTTGGCAACGGAACCGCAAGCCACCGATTGTAGTCAAGAGCAGCACGCGAAGCATGTAGGCTCCCACCCTTTACATCAGACTGGATCATCACTACCCCCTGAGCCATACCAGCCTGTGTACGATCCCGTTTAACGAATTGCTGAGGAAAAACCTTTTGGCCGAATGGATATTCTGAAATCAATGCCCCTCCATTCTCAAGAATGTTGTGAGCAAGTTTCTTATGCTGGCTTGGAGCAATCATCTGAAGACCATGCGCCAAAACCGCAACAGTGTGTCCTCCCAAGTCGAGTGCTGCCTTATGCGCCAAACCATCACACCCAAGCGCCAACCCACTTACAATACTCCATTGATTCTCAACGAAGTACTCCGTTACGCGGCGAGTAATAACTTCGCCATGCGGGGTAGGCTCCCTAGTACCAATGATGGCAACAGATCTCAGAGCACAACTATGAAGCTCTCCACAGACATAAAGAATAAACGGATCATCCTTCGTAGCCGCAAGCAAATCTGGATAACCAGCATCTAAAGGACTGATAATTCTGGCCTCATGCTGCTCAGCAGAGTTTACTTGAAAGTCCGCTTGCTCTGACGCCAAAGACCAAGCATCAGGAACAGAAAGTGCCTTATGCAAAGAGCTATTTATCCTACCTAAAGCCTCAACATCTAAATCAACGAAACCTTGTACGCTCGCAACCTTCTTCAACGTCGCCGGCCCAACACCGGGGAGCATGGATAGAGTCAAAAGCTTTTTCGTTTCGCGAGAAACCTTCATCTGATACCTACATTTTTTGTCAACGCGAGCAATGTTACACCAGAAGCACCTGCTGCTCGAAGGTACATCTCAGCATAGATCAGAGAGGCTCCAGAGGTAACCACATCGTCAATGACTACAACGTGCTTCCCGGAAAAGTCAGAGCCGGGATTTGCCCTAAGATGGTCACGGGCATTCACAAAACGCTGCTCTCTATTCAGCCCGCCATTGCCGTGATGCGAAAGGGCTCCCGGCAAATATTCCAGTGCGTTAGGAATGAATTCAATATTGCCGCGATTGATTGCAACCTCGGCATGCGATGCAGCTACCTGAGCTAACATCGCCTCCAGACGCTGCACACGGCCCGGTTTCGCTGGAATAACAGTAACGACCAATCCCCCCACCCCGAAGGCGATCATTGGATTACGACTCAAGACAACACTTCGAATGAATTTACGGATTGCGTCAACCCAGTATTCTGGCACCGTCAGCAAATCTTTCATCCGGTGAATGTCATTAGTCACGGCATGCCAATCAACTCTTCTTTGAGCATCCCGAGAAAAATGTCGACCGAGCGAGTGAATCTGATTTGGCCTTGCTCCTTGCACCAGCGGGTTGAAATATCCTGCTTTTTCGAACCGAAATGGCCTATCCCCGGCCGCTGCCCCGGCGAGCACTTGTAACCGCTCAGCTGATGGTAAGAACTCAGTTGGATTTTCAAGCACCCCGGGCAAGTCCTCCGGAGATTGAATAATTGCATCAGGCATACGCTCCAATGCCTTCCAGTCATCACTGCGACGGGCGTTAGGCCAAGTGGTTTGATCCAGAACACACCAAGATCCCGCGTCGTAAGCTGCCTGCACGTCAGATTTCCCATCACCGACCAACCAGACACTTTGAGGGGATGCCACTTCTGCCACACGCATCGCAAGCAAAACGCCCTCTCCGCTTGGCTTCGTGTGCGTCACATCCTCAAAAGCAACCAATGTCGCCCAGTCGATACGGGGGTATGCGAGATCCAAAAGAATCTCCGCATAATGCCTAGGTGACCTAGTAAACACTCCGAGTCGCACGCCCTCGTGCTGGCGCTGCAACGCCATAAGCTGAGCCTCAGTGTAAACGATTCGACCCGGCAACATCCCGAATTGGGCTGTGAGCCTTTGAACGTACTCCCGAGGTTGCGTATTCAGAAACTCACGCCCTCGGAAACCCTCAAGGTCACTGGTGCGGAGAAGGGTATCGTCAAGATCAAACAGAATCAGTTCGACTGGCATCACTCGTCCTTGGTGGAATGCAAAACTTGAATACCGAAGCTAGCAAAAAGCCATCAGTAACAGCAAGCCTCAGCGAGGAGGACACCGGTTTGCACTCCAATCCGGTCAAGCCAGCTTGGACATTGATGAATCTTCGATTAGGATCACAGCCCAGTGCACACCACTTTGGTGCACCTAAACGCTGTCACACTTCAAGATTTTTGATAGAGAAATCCTTGAGAATTCAAGGACTTGCGTAATGGAGGCGGCCCCACCAGCCACACCCCGGCACTCGATGTCCCCGCCTTGGCTGCTCCCTTCCGGGCCTGACCAGGTAAACGGGTAATCAATGCGGGGGGACCGATGGGGCCACCACTACGCTGCTCGCCGTGTGACGAGCCGCGCCATTGTACCGGTCTGAGGCGAAGTTACAACCTCTGCCTCAAGAAAAAACCATCATTTCTCAATGACTTGTCCCGTCGGGCGGTCAGGCGCTGATGCCCTGCTCGGTCAAGAAGGCGATAAACGCGTCTTCATCCAGCACCTTGACCCCCAGTTCGCTGGCCTTGGCCAGCTTGGAGCCGGCACCCGGGCCTGCGACAACGCAGTGGGTCTTGCCGGAGACCGAACCGGCGACCTTGGCCCCGAGGCTTTCCAGCTTGTCCTTGGCGATGTCGCGACTCATGCGCTCCAGGCTGCCGGTGAGCACCCAGGTCTGGCCGGCCAGGGGCAGCCCTTCGACCACTTTCTTCTCGCTGGCCCAGTGCATGCCAAATGCCTGCAACTGCGCTTCGATAGCACGCGCCAACTGTTGATTGGCCTCGCTCTTGAAGAACTCGCGCACGGCATCGGCCTGCTTGCTATTGAGGGCTTGGCGCAGATCGATGCCATCGGCTTCGATGATCTGGTCCAGGCTACCGAGCTTGGCCACCAGCTTTTCAGCGCCGGTCGGGCCGACCGAGGCGATATCGAGCTTGGCGATCATCCCGGCCAAGGTGGTGCTGGCGGCGAACTCCGCGGCCAGCTCGCCCTCCTCCTGCAACTGCATGCCACTGGCGAGCAACTGCTGGATGACGTCGCGGTTGTGCTGGTCTTCGAAGAAGTTGTGGATCTCGTGGGCGACTTCCAGGCCGATGTCGGGCAGATAGGTCAGCACCTGCGGCAACGCCTGCTGTACGCGCGCCAGACTGCCCAGCGAGCGCGCCAGGACCTTGGCAGTCTCCTCGCCGACATCAGGAATGCCAAGGGCATAGATGAAGCGCGCCAGGCTCGGCCGTTTACTGTTCTCAATCGCTTCGAGCAGTTTGTTGCTGGACACCTCGGCAAACCCTTCAAGCTCGACAATTTGCTCGAACTTGAGGCTGTACAGGTCGGCTGGCGAGCGGATCAGGCCTTCGTCGACCAGTTGCTCGACGCTCTTCTCGCCCAAGCCATCGATGTCCATGGCGCGGCGCGAAACATAGTGAATGATCGCCTGCTTGAGCTGCGCAGCACAGGCCAGGCGGCCGACGCAGCGATACACCGCGCCTTCGCTAGTGGTTTCCTTGCCCTTGCTGCGCTTGACCAGCTGGGTGCGCTCGACCTGCGAGCCACACACCGGGCATTGGCTGGGCACCTGCACCGGGCGGGCATCCTCGGGGCGGCGTTCGAGCACCACCTGCATCACCTGGGGTATCACGTCGCCGGCCCGGCGAATGATCACCGTGTCGCCGATGCGCAGGCCCAGGCGGGCGATTTCGTCCATGTTGTGCAAGGTCGCGTTGGACACCGTCACGCCGGCCACCTTCACCGGCTTCAAGCGCGCGACGGGCGTGACCGCACCGGTACGGCCGACCTGGAACTCGACATCGAGCACTTCGGTAAGCTCTTCCATGGCCGGGAACTTGTGGGCGATCGCCCAGCGCGGCTCGCGGGCGCGAAAGCCCAGCTCACGCTGGGAGGCCAGGTTGTTGACCTTGAACACCACGCCATCGATCTCATAGGGCAGATCATTGCGCCGGGCACCGATGTCCCGGTAGTAGGCCAGGCACTCTTCGATGCCTGCGGCGTGCTTGAGCTCGCGACTGATCGGCAGGCCCCAGGCCTTGAGCTGCTCAAGAATGCCGATATGGCTGTCGCCGATAGTTTCCGACACTTGGCCCAGGCCATAGCAACAGAACTCCAGCGGGCGGCTGGCGGTAATTTTCGAATCCAGCTGACGCAGGCTGCCAGCGGCAGCATTGCGTGGGTTGGCGAAGGTCTTGCCGCCGCTTTCGGCTTGCGCGGCATTGAGCCGGTCGAAGCCGGCCTTGCTCATGAACACTTCACCACGCACCTCCAGCACCGCCGGCCAACCACTGCCCTGCAGCTTGAGCGGGATGTTGCGCACAGTCCGCACGTTGGCACTGATGTCTTCACCGGTGCTGCCATCGCCACGGGTAGCGCCCTGCACCAGCTGGCCATCGCGGTACAGCAGGCTGACCGCCAGGCCATCGAGCTTGGGCTCGCAGCTGTAGTCGACCGCGCCTGGCTGATCGAGACCTTCCACCACCCGCCGATCGAATTCGCGCAGGTCGCTTTCCTCGAAGGCGTTACCCAGGCTGAGCATGGGGATCTCATGACGCACCTGGCTGAATGCCGCCAGCGCCGCACCGCCGACACGCTGGGTTGGCGAGTCGGGGGTTACCAGGTGCGGGTGCTCGGCTTCCAGCGCCTTGAGCTCATTGAACAAGCGGTCGTATTCGGCGTCCGGAACGCTGGGTTCATCGAGCACGTAATAGCGGTAGTTGTGCTGATCGAGCTCGGCACGCAGTTCATGGATTCGGGATTCGGCGTTCATGGTCATCTTCTCTTGCAAAGCAAAAGAGCAGCCCCGGGGCTGCTCTTGCGCTTGAATCGTTCGCGGGCGGGATCGAGGCAGGATCCGCCCGCTCGGGTGTTACAGCTTTGAGCGATCAGCGCTTCTGGGTCAGCGCGCGGCGCTCGAACTCGACGATGCGCTGGCGGTAGTGCTCGATGGTCTGCGCGGTCAGCACGCTGCGCTGATCGTCCTTGAGCTCGCCATTGAGCTCATGGGCCAGCTTGCGCGCTGCGGCAACCATCACATCGAAGGCTTGCTTGGGATGACGCGGGCCTGGCAGACCGAGGAAGAAGCTCACCGCCCGGGTGCTGAAGTGGTCGATGTCATCCAGGTCGAAGATACCCGGCTTGACCGCGTTGGCCATCGAGAACAGCACTTCGCCGTGGCCAGCCATGCTTTCGTGGCGGTGGAAAATGTCCATCTCGCCGAAGCGCAGACCGCTCTCAAGGATGTTCTGCAGCAGGGCTGGGCCCTTGAAGCCGCCTTCATCACGAGAGATGACGCTGATCACCAGCACTTCTTCAGCCGGCGGCAACTCTTTGACCGAGCTGTTGCTGGACGAAGACGAGCCACTGCTGCGGCTGTTCTCGGCGGCGTAGTCATCGTCGGCATCGGCGAACAGGTCGGGTTCACGCGAGTCGGCCGCCAGGTTCAGGTCGCCCTGCTGTGGCTCGCTATGGGCTCGTTTGCCGCGCTTGGCCGCCTTGGCCGGTTTGGCTTCGCGCTCACGCTCGCGTTCGCGCACCGGGGCGCTCATCGAAGGCAGGTCGGTTTCGTCCAGCTCGGGCTCTTTGTGCTGGCCTTCTAGCACGCGTGCAGGGCCGAGCACCTCGGCGCCGCCCTCTTCATCGGGCAGGTTGGAGTAGCTGCGATCCAGACGGAATTTCAACTTGCCCTTGCCGCCACGCATGCGTCGCCAGCCGTCGAAAAGAATACCGGCGATGACAATGATGCCGATGACGATCAGCCACTCGCGCAGACCGATTTCCATGTAATCCCGTGCCTCTATAAAAAATATGCTTGAAAACAAAGGGTTCAAAGCCCTTTAACACGTGGCGCCAACTCTATGTTCTGACAGGCGTTTTACCCACGCAAAATACACGTGACATTAAGCTAGCACGACCAAAGGCAACTTTACACCGTCTGTCGCACATGACAGGGGGTTTTCCCTACAGAAAACGCCCTATCTTCGCTCATCAGGTATCAACCATGGCCATTGCTTCCTCCACATCAACTGCAACAAGACGTGAACAGCCCGGTTCGTGCATGGTCACCCCCATCAGTTGATCGGCCATTTCCATGGCAATCTTGTTATGGGTGATGTAGATGAACTGCACGGTCTCGCTCATTTCCTTGACCAGCCGGGCGTACCGCCCGACGTTGGCATCGTCCAGCGGCGCATCGACTTCATCGAGCATGCAGAACGGTGCCGGGTTGAGTTTGAAGATGGCAAATACCAACGCCAGGGCGGTCAGGGCTTTTTCGCCGCCGGACAGCAAGTGGATCGTGCTGTTTTTCTTGCCCGGCGGGCGCGCCATGATCGTCACCCCAGTATCGAGTAAATCTTCGCCCGTCAGTTCCAAGTAAGCACTGCCGCCACCGAAAACTTTTGGAAAAAGTGCCTGTAAACCGGCATTTATCTGATCAAAGGTATCCTTGAAGCGGTTGCGGGTTTCCTTGTCGATCTTACGAATGACGTTTTCCAAGGTGTCCAACGCTTCGACCAGATCGGCATCCTGAGCGTCCAGGTAACGCTTGCGCTCGGACTGCTGCTGGTACTCTTCGATGGCCGCCAGGTTGATCGCCCCCAAGCGCTGGATGCGCGCCTCGACCTGCTCGAGCTCCTGCTCGGTGCCCTGCTCGCTGGCGTCGGCTTCGAGGGTGGCGAGCACCCCTTGCAGGTCGAAGCCATCGGCGAGCAACTGCTCCTGCAGGGTGGTGCGGCGCAGCACCAGACCTTGGGATTCCAGGCGTGACTGCTCAAGCTGGCTGCGCAGCAACTGGGCCTGTTGCTCGGCCTGGGTGCGGCGCTTCTCAGCGTCGCGCAATTCACGGTCGGCTTCGTCCATGTGCAGGCGCGCCAGACGCATTTCTTCATCGACGCTCATGCGCCGTTCGAGCAGCTCTTCGAGCTTCAGGCGCAATTCCTCTTGCGGCGCCTCGCCCTCCTCCAGGTTCAGGCTCAACTGCTCCTGGCGCTCACTCAGGCGCGCGGCTTGCTGCTCGAGACGCTCCAGGGCCTGGCGGGTGGAGTCATGCTGGGCGCGCAACGAGCCCAGGCGCACCGCCAGTTGATGGGCGTGATCCTTGTGCTGGCGCGCTTCCTGGCGGACCCGATCGAGGCCTTCGCGCAAGGTATCGCGACGGGCCATCAACTGCTCGCGCTGCTCGGTGTCCTGGGCCATCAGGTCCAGGGCCTCTTGCAGAATCAGCCGCGCCTCACCCAGCTGCTCATGCTCGATGGCGCGTTGTTCGTTTAGCTCGGTGAGCTCTTCTTCGAGACGGCGGCGGCGCAGTTCCAACTGTTCGGCGCGGGCGCGGCCAGCGGACAGGCGGGCCTTGAGCTCACCCTGCTGGCGGTTCTCATCCTGGCTGCGGCGGCGCAATTGCTCGCGCTGCTCTTCCAGATCCCGCTGCTGCTCGCGCTGCCCCTGGAGCTGCTGCTCCAGTTGTTCGAGCAGGGCCTGCTGCTCCAGCTGCTCGTGGGCCAGGCGTTCGATTTCCTGCCCGCGCGCCAGCACGCCGCCTTCGGCCTCACCGGCGCGGCTGACCCGCAAGAAATGCCGCCCCACCCAGTAACCATCGCGACTGACCAGGCTCTGCCCTTCGCTTAAGCCGGCACGCTGAGCCAGTGCCTGCTCCAGGTTTTCTACCGGACGCACCTGCCCCAGCCAGGGGCTCAGGTCAGTGCGCCCCTCGACCTTGTCCAGCAGGCTGCCCGGCAGCCGCGCCGCCTCGCCTTCAGCCAGCAGCAGGCGCAGATCGCCCTGCTCGAGCGCGGCGAAATCAAGTTGGGTGAAGTCATCCACCAGCACCGCTTGCAGGTCGGCGCCCAGCACGGTTTCCACCGCCAGCTCCCAACCTGGCTCGACACGTAGCCCCTCGGCCAGTCGCGGGCGTTGCTCAAGGCCTTGGCCGCGCAGCCAGTCGGCGGCGCCAGCGGCAGGCTCCAGGGCCGCTTGCTGCAACGCTTCGAGAGACGCCAGGCGACCGCCCAGACGCTGCTGATCGCCCTGCAACTGCTGATGTGCCTTAGTCGTTTGCTGGAGCTGCTCACGCACTCCTTCCAGGCGCTCGACCACCTCCTGCTCGGCCATCTGCAGCTCTTCGAGCAGCAGCTCGCTGCTGGCAACCTGCTCGGTCAGCTCAAGCGTAGCGGCGTCCTGCGGGTCGGCGCCAAGCTGGTCGCGTTCCTCGCCTAACTTGCGCTGGCGCTCAGAGAGCCGCTCAAGGCTGGATTCGAGTTGCTGCAAGCGCGACTGCTGAACCTCGGCCTGCCGCCGGGGTTCGGCCGAGCGGGTATTGAAGCTGTCCCACTGCTCCTGCCAGCCGTGCATGCCCAGCTCGGCTTCTTCCAGGGTGGCGGCGGCCTCCTCGGCGGCGGCCAGGGTCATTTCCTGCTCCGGCTCGAGCATCGCCAGCTCTTCACCGAGGGTGGCCAGCAAGGTACGGTCGTGGCCCAGGTGAGACTCGGTTTCCAGGCGGGTGCGCTCGGCTTCTTTCAGATCATCCTGCAACTGACGCAGGCGCTGCTGGCCGTGCTGGATGCTCTGCTCGACGCGGGCAATATCACCGGCCACCGAATAAAAACGCCCCTGCACCTGATTGAAGCGTTCGGACAGCTCATGATGGCCATCACGCAGGCGCTCGATACTCGCATCAGCATTGCGCTGCTCGGCCACCAGGGCCTCGAAGGCCACTTCCTGATCGCCGATGATGGTTTCACGCTGGCCCACCCGCTGGTCCAGATCGCGCCAGCGCAGGGCCGACAGGCGCGCTTTGAGCTGACGCTCGCAGGCCTTGTACTCGCGGTACTTCTCGGCGGCCTGGGCCTGGCGGTGCAGGCGTTCGAGCTGGCGTTCCAGCTCATCGCGCAGGTCGGTCAGGCGCGCCAGGTTCTCTTGGGTGCGGCGAATGCGTGTCTCGGTCTCGCGGCGGCGCTCCTTGTACTTGGAGATGCCCGCTGCTTCCTCGATGAAGTTGCGCAGTTCTTCAGGCTTGGCCTCGATCAGCTTGGAGATCATGCCCTGCTCGATGATCGAGTAGCTGCGCGGGCCCAGGCCGGTGCCAAGGAAGATATCGGTGATGTCACGCCGACGGCACTTGGTGCCGTTGAGGTAATAGGTGTTCTGCGCATCGCGCGTCACTTTGCGCCGGATCGAGATCTCGGCGTAGGCGGCGTATTCGCCGACCAGGGTGTTGTCGCTGTTATCGAACACCAGCTCGATGCTGGCCTGGCTGACCGGCTTGCGGCTGGTCGAGCCATTGAAGATGACGTCGGTCATCGACTCGCCACGCAGGTTTTTCGCCGAGCTTTCGCCCATCACCCAGCGCACCGCATCGATGATGTTGGACTTTCCGCAGCCATTGGGCCCGACCACAGCGGCCATATTGCTGGGGAAGTTGACCGTGGTCGGGTCGACGAACGACTTGAACCCGGCCAGGCGAATGCACTTGAGGCGCATCGATCAGGTCCGCGCCAACGCCGCCAGCACCAGCTCGCAGCTGCGCTGGCAGTAGGCGACCAGCACCTCGCGGATGCGCGGCAGATCGCGCGCGACCACAGCCTCGAGCAGGCGCGAGAACAGCTCGAGGTAATCGAGCATGTTCGCCTGGCGCTGATCCAGGGCCAGGTAATAGGCGCGGCTCATGGCCGGCTGCAGGTTTTCTACGGTTTCTTGCAGGTACGGATTGTCGGCGAACGGATAGGCGGCGCGCATCACGGCAAAGCTTTCGGCGACGAAGGTCTTGATGTCGGTACTGCTGTAGGCCTGCTGCAGGCGCTGCTGAATCGCCAGGAACGGCAGCAGGTCGCTGTCAGTCCGCCATTTCTGCGCGACGGCATTGCCCAACAGGATGTAAAACTCGCCCATCAGCGCGCACAGGCTGCGCACACTGCGCTCGTCGAGTGTGGTCACATGGGCGCCACGACGCGGCAGGATCGCCACCAGATGACGACGTTCGAGGATCAACAGCGCCTCGCGCACCGAGCCGCGGCTGACGTTCAGGGCCTGGGTGACTTTTTGCTCCTGGATGCGTTCGCCCGGCGCCAGCTCGCCGCGGATGATCCGCTCGGCCAGGTGATGGGCGATCTGCTCGGAGAGGCTGTCCGGCGCCTTGAACGTCATGGTTTTCCTTCAAAATCATTGAACTGGGTACAAGGGGCGGATTGTAGCGCACTTGCCTGGAGGGCGAGCAGAGGGGCGTGGCGGTTTATTCGAGCGGTTATTGCCGATACGGGGAAGCGCTTGAAGGAGCAAGCCAAGCGCCTACCCGCCTCAATGGTCAGATGAATATTGTCCCGCGAAGATACAACGCGCCCTTGCCACTGATGATCACCCGGCCATTACCAGGCACCTGGCAGTGCAATTGGCCCTTGCGCGCGCCACCCTGCTCGCAGCTCAGGCTGCTCTGATCCAGGCGCTCGGCCCAGTATGGCGCCAGCGAGGTGTGGGCAGAACCGGTCACTGGGTCTTCATTGACCCCTACGCGCGGCCCGAACCAACGGGTGACGAAATCATACCCACGGCCCGGCGCGGTCACCGCGATCCCGCGCACATCGAACCCGGCCAACGCGACGAAGTCCGGCGCCAGGGTTTCGATCAGCGAGGCATCGTCAATCACCACCAAATAATCGTCTGTGCGATAGACCCCGCGAGCGCGGCTCAAGCCGAGCGCTTCGAGCAAGCCCGACGGCGTCTCGACCGCCACCGGCTGTTTGGCCGGGAAATCCATCGCCAGCAAGCCATCAGCGCCACGGCTGACGCGCAACTCACCGCTGCGGGTATTGAACCGCAACACCTCATCCTGCTCCCCCAATTGCTCGAACAGCACCCAAGCTGCCGCCAAGGTCGCATGCCCACACAGGTCGACCTCCACCGTCGGGGTGAACCAGCGCAAGTCATAGCCCGCCTGGTTTTTCACCAAATAAGCGGTCTCGGACAGATTGTTCTCTTCGGCAATGCGTTGCAGCAGCTCATCGTGCAGCCAGTTTTCAAGGGGGATCACCGCTGCCGGGTTGCCACCAAAGGGCTGGGCGGAAAACGCATCTACCTGGAAGATCTCAAGTTGCATGCAAAAGCTCCACGGACGGAAAACGAAAAAGCTCAAGGACGAACTGGGGTCAATACCGGCTCGCCAGCGAAGAATGCCTGCAGGTTACGCAGCACCAGGGCCACGGTATCGCGTGCAGCCTCCGGCGACTGCCCGGCAACGTGAGGCGTCAGCACGGTGTTGCCCAGCGCCTTGAGCGCATCGGGCACTGCCGGCTCGTCATCGAACACATCCAAGGCAGCGCCCGCGATCGTGCCTTGCTGCAAGGCTTCGACCAGCGCCTGGGTGTCGACCACGCTGGCACGGGCGATATTGACCAGATAGCCCTCGGCACCCAGCGCCTGAAGCACCTGCGCGTCAACCAGATGGTGGGTGTTGGCACCGCCCGGGGTGGCGACCACCAGAATATCGACCGCCTCGGCCAGGTGTTGCGGGCTGTCGTACCAGCTGTATGCAACGTCTTCACGCGGGGTGCGACTGTGGTAACTGATGGGCATGTCAAAACCCAGCGATGCACGCTTGGCAATCGCCAGCCCGACCGCACCCAGGCCGAGAATCCCTAAGCGCTTGCCCGACACCGAAGGGCTGATGACCCGGTTCCACTCAGCGCGGCGGGTACTGGCATCGGCGCGGGGGATATCGCGCAGCAGGGCCAGCAGCAGGGCCAGGGTGTGGTCGGCGACGGCTGGCGCATTGGCGCCAGCGCCATTGGTCACGGTAATGCCGCGCGCCGCTGCGGCAGGCAAGTCGACCTGCTCGTAGCCCGCGCCGATCACGCAGATGATCTGCAACTTGGGCAGGGCGTCGATTTCAGCGGCGGTCAGGCCCAGTGGCCCGCGGGTAAGGACTGCATCGATCTCGCCGGCATGGCGCACGATGGCGTCGGCGCGCAGTTGTGGCGATGGCGCGCGAATCAGGCGGTAGCCGGCCTGTTCGAGCAATGGCAGGTAATCGTCGACGGTTTCAACCAGTACCAGGACTGTCTTGCTCATGCACCCCTCCGGCTCAATGCGAGGGGGGATTATGCGCGGTTAGTGGTCAGTACAGTCAATTGGAGAATTAGGCGCTGACTGTACTGTATTGGTTAGCGAATTCTAGCAGGCCAATCCCGGTCTCATCGCTGCGACATGCCCCGCGATGAGGCCGGGACTGACACCCTATTGGGCGAAGGCACGCCCCAGGCCTCCGGGCACGCCACTGCTATCGGTCTCCTGCCACGGCCCATCCGGGCTCAGCGACCAGCTCCAGCCGCCGTCATAGCGGTAGTAGGTGCGCTGGCGGTAGAAGGTGTTGGGTTTCTTCTCCAGCACATACACGCCCAGCTTCGGATCCCAGTGGCTGGCGCCGCCCGGTGGCGGTGCGAAGCTGGCCGAGGTGCGCGGCATCGGCTTGGGAATCGCCGCTGGCTTGCTCGGCTGGGTACCCGGCTGACTGCCCGGTAGCGGCTTGACTGCCGGACCTGGACGCGGCGGTACGCTTTCGATCGGTGGCAATGGCTGCTCGACCGGCTCGCGCACCGTACACGCAGACAGACCCAGGGCCAGGGTGATCAGGGTCAAGCGGACGGTGCTGTTCATGACGGGGTTCTCTTAGCGGTCGGGGCTGTCGATGGTCAGGTGCTGAGTGCCGGCAGTGCGGTTGCTCAGCGGCGCGCTCTGGCCAACCCATTCACCTTGGGTCGGTTGGCCTGCGCGCGAGACGCGTGCAACCAGTTGGACTTCGCTGAAATCGGACAGTTTCATCTGCGGCATCATCGCGTCGGCATCGGACAACTCGACGTCGATTGGCAATTGCGCAATGGTCACCCGCTTGGCCGCGACCGGCATGGGCGGGCCTTTGCTGGCGCGGGCAAAAATGAACACGGTATCGCCCGGCTGGACTTTGTCCTTGAGCGCCGCGGCCAGTTCAACTCGCACTTTCAAACGCGCTGCAGGCGCCGCTTGCGCAGGCTTGCCAGCAGTAGCGGAAAGTTTCTCGGCGGCGCGATCGATCCCCCCTTGTAACGCCGCTCGCGAGGCATCACCCTCGGGCAGTTGCGTCAGCAAGCGCTGCCAATAATCGATAGCCTCCTGATAGCGCTCGCCCTCGAACGCAGCGATGCCACGCAGCCCCAGGCTGGTCACTTCTTTTGGATCAGCTTTGAGGGCTTCGTCGGTCAGCGTCTGCACCTGCGCGCTCCACTGCTTGTCAGCCGCGAAATACAAGGCTTGCGCCCACTGCCCCAGCAATTCGGGCTGACGGCCTGCCAAGGCTACCGCGCGCTCGAAGGTTCGCGCAGCGTCCGCCGGGCGCTGATCGGCCATATAGGCGCGACCGAGGAAATACAGGCCCTCGGCAGAATCCGGCTGCGCCTGAACCGCTCGCTCCAGACGGCTGGTCATCTCCTGCATGGACTTGGGCGCCTCGGCGAATTCGCGGGTCAGCTCGACCTGCTCGGCAGCGCCGAAATGCAGATACAGCCCCAACCCCATCACCGGCACCAGTACCGCCGCCAGCAGCGGCAGTGCCTTGCCCAGATGGCCCTGGGGCGGCGCTTGGGCCTCTTCGGTATCGGCCAGCAGCTCGCGCGCCGCTTCATCGCGGCCGCTCGCCAGTTGCTCGGCATCGAGCACGCCGGCAGCCTGTTGTGCAGTCAATTCGGCAACCCGCTCCTGGTACAGGGCCACGTTGAGGGCGGTGCGGTCTTCTTCCTGCTGGCGACGACGGCCACGCAGGATCGGGATCAGCAAAAAGCCGAGGGCAGCGAGCAACAGCAGGCCCGCGCTAAGCCAGAATTCAGTCATGGGTACGTTCTTTTTCCAGCAGTTTGGCGAGACGTTCGCGTTGTTCGGCAGACAGCTCCTGGGAGCCAGCGGCCACTGGGCGCCGACGCCGACGGACGATCACCGCCAGCACCACGAAGCCACCGAGCAGAAGGATCCCTGGGCCGAACCAGAGCAGCCAGGTGCGCCCGCTCAGGGCCGGTTTGTAGCGCACGAAGTCGCCGTAGCGGTCGACCATGAACTCGACGATCTGCTGATTGCTCTTGCCTTCGCCGAGCATGCGGAAGATCTCCCGGCGCAGGTCGGCGGCGATCGGCGCGTTGGAGTCGGCGATGTCCTGGTTCTGGCACTTGGGGCAGCGCAGCTCCTTGGTCAGTTGCTGATAGCGCTCGCGCTCGGCGTCGTCACGAAACTGATAGGTATCGATGGCCGCCCTGGCCACCCCGGCCAGGCCCAAGCCGAGAAAGAGCCCCAGCACAGCGGCTGCCAACCCCCGCTTCATGGCTTGGCCTCATCGACCAGGCCCTGGTACAGCGGCGCCAACTGCTCGCGCCACACCGTGGCATCGACGACGCCGACATGCTTGTAGCGAATGATGCCCTTGGCATCGATCAGGAAGGTCTCCGGCGCGCCATACACGCCCAGGTCCAGCCCGAGGCTGCCCTGCTCATCGCGGATGTCCAGCTGATAGGGGTTGTGGAATTCGGCCAGCCATTTAAGCGCGGCGGCGTTGTCGTCCTTGTAGTTGACGCCATGAATCACCACGCCCTGCTCGGCCAACTGGTTCAGGTACGGGTGCTCGACCTTGCACGATGGGCACCAGGTGCCCCACACGTTGACCAGCGCCGGGCGGCCCAACAGATCCGCCTGGGTCAGGGTTCGCTCGCCCTGCACCGAGGCCAGGGAGAACGCCGGGAACGGCTTGCCGATCATTGCCGAAGGCAGTTCGTCGGGCTTGAGGAACAGCCCCTTGTAGAGAAACACCGCCATCAGCAGGAACACCGCCAATGGCACGACCATGATCCAACGCTTCATGCAGTTGCTCCAGACACGCCCAGGACATCACGCACCCGGGTCTTGACCTTGACGCGGTAGCGCCGGTCGAAGGCCGCCAGCAAGCCGCCCAGGCCGGTCAACAGACCGCCCAGCCAGATCCAGCGAACGTAAGGCTTGATGTGCACCCGCACCGCCCAGGCGCCGTTCTCCAACGGCTCGCCGAGGGCGACATACAGGTCACGGGTGAAGCCGGCATCGATGCCGGCCTCGGTCATCATCGACTGCTGCACGGTGTACAGGCGCTTCTCGGGATGCAGCACGGAGATCTCCCGACCATCACGCGAGACCCGCACAGTGCCCTTGTCGGAGATGAAGTTCGGCCCCTCGAAGTGCTTGGCGCCTTCGAACAGGAAGTGATAGCCGCCCAGCTCGACACTCTCGCCCGGCGCCATGCGCAGGTCGCGCTCGGCGCTGTTGTTGCTCGACAGCACCACGCCCAGGGCGCACACCGCCAGGCCCAGGTGCGCCAGGTGCATGCCCCAGTAGCTGCGCGACAGGCCGCGCAGGCCCTTGCCCAGGCCTTTGTGGCGGGTCTTGTCGAGGATGTCGCGCAGCCCGGCCAGAACCACCCAGGCCGCCAGGGCGAAGGTCGCCAGCGCCGGCCAGTCGAAGTCGTCGGCGATAAACCCTGCGACCGGCGCGAGGATCGCGCTGCCAATCAGTACCGGGGTCAGCATGCTTGCCAGCCACTTGCCGGGGGTATCTTTCCAGCGCACCAGTACGCCGACACCGAGCACCACCATCAGCAGCGCCATCAACGGCAGGAACAAGGCATCGAAATACGGCGGGCCGACCGACAGCTTGGCGCCGGTCAGGGCATCGAGCACCAGTGGGTAGAGGGTGCCGAGCAGGATCATCGACGCGGCCACCACCAGCACCAGGTTGTTGGCCAGCAGCAGCGTCTCACGCGACCACAGGGCGAAACCTACGTGGCTCTTGACCACTGGCGCGCGCAGGGCGAACAAGGTCAGCGAGCCGCCGACCACGAACAGCAGGAAGATCAGGATGAACACGCCGCGCGAAGGGTCGGCGGCAAACGCGTGCACTGAGGTCAGCACCCCGGAGCGAACCAGGAATGTGCCCAGCAGGCTCAGCGAGAAGGCGGCAATCGCCAGCAACACCGTCCAGCTCTTGAACACCCCGCGTTTTTCCGTGACGGCCAGCGAGTGGATCAGCGCCGTGCCGACCAGCCAGGGCATGAACGAGGCGTTTTCGACCGGGTCCCAGAACCACCAACCGCCCCAGCCCAACTCGTAGTAAGCCCACCACGAGCCCAGGGTGATACCGACGCCGAGGAAGGCCCAGGCGACGATGGTCCACGGCCGCGACCAACGCGCCCAGGCCGCATCCAGGCGGCCGCCGAGCAAGGCGGCGATGGCGAAGGCGAAGGCCACCGAGAACCCGACATAGCCCATGTAGAGCATCGGCGGATGGACGATCAGGCCGAAGTCCTGCAGCAAGGGGTTGAGGTCGCGACCATCGGTCGGCACCTGCGGCAACAGGCGCTGGAACGGGTTGGAGGTGATGATCAGGAACGACAGGAAGCCGACGCTGATCATGCCCATCACCGCCAGCACCCGGGCCAGCATCACCTGTGGCAACTGGCGCGAGAACACCGATACGGCAAAGGTCCAGCCGCCGAGGATCAACGCCCACAGCAGCAGCGAGCCCTCGTGCGCGCCCCACACCGCGCTGAACTTGTAGTACCAAGGCAAGGCGCTGTTGGAGTTGCTGGCGACATAGGCGACCGAGAAGTTGTCGGTCATGAAGGCGTGGGTCAGGCAGGCGAAGGCAAAGCTGAGGAAGGCGAACTGGCCCCAGGCCGCCGGGCGCGCCAGGCTCATCCACAGGCTGTCGCCGCGCCAGGCGCCGAGCAGCGGCACGCTGGCCTGCACTACGGCAAAGCAGATCGCCAGGATCATCGCCAGCTGGCCCAGTTCAGGGATTACCAAGGCTGCGTTCATGGTTTGCGCTCCACGCCATTTGCCGCCTGGCCGCTTTCCTTGAGGGCTTTGGTGACCTCTGGCGGCATGTATTTCTCATCGTGCTTGGCCAGTACTTCGTCGGCCACCACCTCGCCCTGGGCATTGAGTTTGCCCAGGGCGACGATGCCCTGCCCTTCGCGGAACAGGTCAGGCAGGATGCCGCGGTAGGTGATTGGCACCGACTTGTTGAAGTCGGTGACCACGAAGCGTACGTCCAGCGAGTCGGACGAGCGCTGCACCGAGCCTTTCTCGACCATGCCGCCAGCGCGGATGCGGGTGTCCTGTGGTGCTTCGCCGTTAGCGATCTGGGTCGGTGTATAGAACAGGTTGATGTTCTGCTGCAGGGCACTCAGGGCGAAGCCAAGGGCGATGCCGACACCGACCAGCAGGCCGAGGATGAGCAACAGGCGTTTCTTGCGCTGCGGATTCACTGGTTGTTCTCCCGGCGCAGACGGCGCGCCTCTTCTTGCAGGTAGCGACGTCGGGCCAGCAGTGGCGCCGCGACATTGAGCGCCAGCACGGCCAGGCAGATGCCGTAGGCCGACCAGACGTACAGGCCATGGTGGCCCATGGCGAGAAAATCGCCGAACGAGGCAAAGCTCATCGCACCGCCCTCTGACCCAGACTGTTCAACACTTCCTCCCTGACCCAACTGGCGCGCGCCTCGCGCTTGAGCACTTCAAGGCGCATGCGCAGCAGCAGCACCGCGCCGAAGAAGCAGTAGAAGCCCAACACCGTCAGCAGCAACGGCAGCCACATCTCGACCGGCATGGCGGGCTTTTCGGTAAGGGTGAAGGTCGCGCCCTGGTGCAGGGTGTTCCACCACTCAACCGAGTACTTGATGATCGGAATATTGACCACGCCGACGATCGCCAGCACCGCGCAGGCCTTGGCCGAGCTGTCACGATTGCTGATCGCCTGGCCCAGCGCAATGATGCCGAAGTACAGGAAAAGCAGGATAAGCATCGACGTAAGGCGGGCATCCCAGACCCACCAGCTACCCCAGGTCGGCTTGCCCCAGATCGCCCCGGTCAGCAATGCCACCGCAGTCATCCAGGCGCCAATGGGCGCCGCGCACTGCAGGGCGACGTCGGCGATCTTCATCTTCCATACCAGACCGACGATGCCGGCCACCGCCAGCAGCACGTAGCACGACTGCGCCAGCATGGCAGCAGGCACGTGGATATAGATGATGCGAAAGCTGTTGCCTTGCTGGTAGTCCTGCGGGGCGAACGCCAGGCCCCAGGTGATGCCCACCGCCAGCAGCGCGATGGCAGCGACGGTCAGCCACGGCAGCATGCGGCCGCTGATGGCATAGAACCATTTGGGGGAACCGAGCTTATGGAACCACGTCCAGCTTATTTTCATCAGGGTACATCCGGTCTTGGCTGGGCTTTAGGCGTCAATCCGTAGGCCCAGATCTCGTTATTCGCCGACGCTGATCTTCAGGCCGGCCGCTATCGCAAAGGGTGCCAAGGTCACAGCCAGGGCAGTCAGGCTGGCCAGCCACAACAAATGGCCGGTCGCTGGCATATTCTGCAACGCCGCATGCAAGGCGCCACTGCCCAGGATCAATACTGGGATATACAACGGCAAGATCAGCAACGCCAGCAGCAAACCGCCGCGCTTGAGACCGACCGTCAGCGCCGCGCCCACCGCACCGAGCAAACTCAGTATCGGCGTGCCCAGCAGCAGCGAGGCGAGCAACACCGGCAGGCAACTCGATGGCAGACCGAGCATCAGTGCCAGTAGCGGAGCCAACAATACCAGCGCCAGCCCGGAAAAGATCCAGTGCGCCAGCACCTTGGCCAGCACCAGCATCGGCAACGGATGCGGCGACAGCACCCATTGCTCGAGTGAGCCGTCCTCGAAATCACTGCGAAACAGCCCGTCCAGCGAGAGCAATACCGCCAGCAAAGCGGCGACCCAGACCAGCCCCGGCGACAAGGTTTGCAACAATTGTGTCTCAGGGCCGACCGCCAGTGGAAACAAGGCGACCACGATCGCGAAGAACACCAAGGGGTTGGCCAACTCCGCCGGGCGGCGGAACAACAAGCGGGCCTCGCGCCGCAACAACAGGACAAATACGCTCATGCCGCCCACTGCCCCACATTCAGTTCACGATAACCGGACGGCTTGCGCTCGAGGGTGTGATGGGTGGTCAACACGACCGTGCCACCGGCTTCGCAGTGGGCCGCCAGATGCGCCTCAAGCTGAGCCACACCCTGTTTATCCAGGGCAGTGAACGGTTCGTCGAGGATCCACAGCGGTGGGCTGTGCAGATACAGTCGAGCCAGCGCCACGCGGCGCTGCTGGCCGGCCGACAAGGTGTGACACGGCACATCCTCGAAGCCGCGCAGGCCCACCGCTGCCAGCGCCTGCCAGATAGCCTCGGGGGTGGCGGGCTGGTGCAGGGCGCACAGCCAGGCGAGGTTCTCTTCGGCAGTGAGCAGGTCCTTGATGCCAGCGGCATGGCCGATCCACAAGAGGATGCTGGCCAGGGCATGGCGCTGCTCGGTCAACGGCTGGCCATTGAGCAGGATCTGTCCGGCAGTCGGCTGCATCAACCCCGCCAACAGGCGCAGCAGACTGGTCTTGCCGCTGCCGTTAGGGCCGCTGACCTGGAGCATGTCGCCAGGGCGCAGCTGAAAATCCAGGTGCTCGAACAGCAGGCGCCAGTCGCGCTCGCAGGCCAGGCCAGTGGCTTGAAGGTCCAGGGTCACGGTTTCGCCTTATTCTGTGTCGGGTCTCGGCCAATATCTCAAGTCACCCCCTGCCCTGCCGTTATAGTGGGCAGTGGCGGGCGGCGCGGGCGGCATTATTACATGCGACGACTCGCTGCCAAGAGGGCTGGCTCCACAGGTTGTATACAATCATGACCGAAATCAATAGTCTCGGCGCACAAACCGCGCTAGGCCCGCAAGCGGCCAAGGCCGCCATGACCGGCGAACTGCTGCGCCTGCTGCAGCCGCAGCCCGGTCTCGTGCCGCCTGGCGAAACGGCCAAGGCCGAGGTAATGTCCTTGCGCCAGCTGGGCGTCGACTTCCAGTTGCTGCTGCGCCTGACCCTGGCCAACGGTACCCAGAGCCAAGTTCAGACCACTGCCAGCCAGCCACTGCCACCCGGCACTCAGTTGATGGTCAGCCAGGCTGACGGCAACCGCCTGGCGGTCATGGTGCAGCAGGCCAACGCCAGCAACGTCGCCACCCTCACCCGCCTGGACACCGCACAAATACCGGTGGGCACCCTGCTGCAAGGCAAAGTGCTGACTAACCAAGCGCTGCCGGTCAATCCTGGCGAGGCGGCCAGTTTCCGTTCGCTGGTCAGCCTGCTCAACAGCAGCCAGGCCGGCGCCACCTTGAGCATCGAAAGCCCCCGGCCACTGGCGGTCGGCAGCCTGCTCAGCGCCTTGGTGCAAAGCGATCAATCTTTGCGTTTCGTGCCGCTGAGCGGTCGTCAGGATCAATTGCTGGTCTCCCAGCAGTTGGCCTCGCAACAGAGCCGACAGGCATCGCTGCCAGGGGTATTGAACGCGCTGCAACAATTGACCAGCAGCCCTGGTGGCACTGGCGAACTGCGCGCCAGCGCCGAGCGCCTGTTGGCCAGCCTGCCGCAGGCCAGTCAACTGGGCGATGCCAAGGCGGTGGCGCAAGCGCTGAACAACAGCGGCGCATTTCTCGAGGCGAAACTGCTGGGCGGCTTGAGCGCAGGCATCGTGCCCGACCTCAAGGCGCAGTTGGTCAGGCTGGTGGCGCAAGCTTTGCCCGGCGTGCCGGGCAACCCAATGCTCAATCCGACCATTGCCGCTAACACCCTGGCCCAAGTGCTGCCTGGCATGGCGCGCAGTGCCTTGGGGATGCTCGACAAGGTTAGCCCGCGGCCACAACCGGGTAGCTTTCCGCTGCCCTCGCGCCTGCTGCAAAACCTTGAGCAGGAGGCCGACCTGCAACAGCTGCTGCGCCTGGCCGCCGCCGCCATCTCGCGCCTGCAAAGCCATGCCCTGTCCAGCTTGCAGCAGACCGGTACGCTGGATAACGGCAACCTGCAGACCACCTGGCAAACCGAGATCCCCGTGCGTCATGGCCAGGACTTCATCCCCTTGCAGGTCAAACTGCAACGCGAGGAGACGCCGCAGCAGCAAGCCGACCCGCAGCGTGAGCAACGTGATCCACAGCAATCGCTATGGCGCATCGAGCTGGCATTCGACCTGGCCCCGCTTGGCCCGTTGCAGGTGCAGGCGCAACTGAGCCAAGGCCGGCTGTCCGGGCAGTTGTGGGCGGAGCTACCGCGCACCGCCGAGCTGATCGACAGCCAACTGGGCCACCTGCGAGAGCGTCTGCTCCAGCGTGGCCTGGATGTAGGGGATCTGGAGTGCCGCCCCGGTATCCCGCCGCAAGGCCCTCGGACCCGACTGGAGCAACGCTGGGTGGACGAAACCGCATGAGCAAGCAACCGCCACGTCAGGCCATCGCGCTGAGCTATGACGGCCAGCAGGCGCCCACCCTCAGCGCCAAGGGCGATGACGCCCTGGCCGAAGCGATCCTGGCGATCGCCCGCGAACACGAAGTACCAATCTACGAGAACGCCGAGCTGGTCCGCCTGCTGGCACGCCTGGAGCTGGGCGAGCAGATTCCCGAAGCGTTGTACCTGACCATCGCCGAAATCATTGCCTTCGCCTGGCAGCTACGCGGCAAAGTCCCGGCGGGCTTCAACGACGAGTTCGTCAGCGAGCGTGATATCAGCCCTTCTGTACTGGGCTTGCCCACAGGTCGAGGAAATAATTAGTTACCTAAGGTATGACTCGATGCGCAGCCCTGACGGGCAAATGTATGACTGGCGGGCGTAGCACTATCTAGTGCCTGCTAGCCGCTGCTCTGGGCGAACCTTGAGCTTTACAGCTCTGGATCAGCCCGCCATGTCTTATCTCAAAACCTCACCAGCTGAGTTGGTGCGCGAAGCCCTTGAGAACTTTCCGCGCCCTGACCAACAAGCCCAAGCGCTGCTCAAAGACTGGTTGAGTGAACGTGGGGTAACCACCTCTCCCACAGACATCGAAGTGGTCACCCTGCATTACCAAAGCGCGCGCAACGCGGGTTCGCCAGCACTGCAGGGTGACCACGCTGTAGTCAGTCAAAAGATGAACCTGGTCCAGGCACTACTGAGTAACTGGCAAGGTGAACCTGCCGAGGGATACCACGGCTTCCACTACGGCAACTGGGCTGGCATGGCGCCAAGCAGCACGGTCAGGCTGGTCGATCATCTGCACACTCCCGGGGCGCCATCCAACTTCTCCGAATACCTGGTATTCAATGGCCTGTATCTGCGCAAGGCAATTGCCGAATATGGACCGGCAACGCAGATAGGCATACGTGCAGAGGACTTTCAGTCATTCATCTGGGGCCTGCATTTTCACCAACGCTTCAAGCAAGCCCTGGATGACTACTGGAAGCATCACCTGGCGCTGTATCAACGAGCACTGAAGATCAGCTTGATCGCCGCCTGCAACAAGCAAGTCGAGCAAGGCAGCCTGTCGGAACAGGGGCGGCGCCTGGCGTGGCAGGCGTTGGGGCTGATTCGCCAGCGCGGCACACCGCTTCAGGCGTCGATGCTCAACGTCTACGGCTACAGCGCCACCTCGATCCTGTACCTGAAACACGCGGACAGTGATTTCACCCTGCTCTACCTGCCCGGCAACGCTTCCCCCTTGCACGAGTTCACCGACCAGTCAGCCATGAAACAGTGGTTCGCCAAGCAGTGCCAGGATCCTACCCGACGCCATGCCCTACTCGATTGTTTCGCCCGCGCCGACTGGCCAGACGGCCTGGATTTCAGTGGCCTGGATACTGCTTTGCAAGGCCTGGGCGTGTATCCCAATGCGCACCGTTTGAGCAGCAATGCCAGTGGCTTTGCCACCAGCGGTCTGTGGCAGCCCAATGAGATGATCAACTACAAGGTTGCTCGATACAGCCCGCCGATACAGGGCGACCTGTTCCAGCACCTTGCCCAGCGCTACAAATATCGCAGCTACCAGGATGCCGACAGTCGAATCATCACCAATCACCAGGTCAACAAGTCCAAATGGGGCAGTTACCTGGATGTCGCGATGGGACTTTTGGCGCCATTGGTGCTGGTGGTCCCAGAGCTCGCCCCACTGCTGGTCGTTGGTGGATTGGCCCAGTTCAGCCTGGGGCTGGACCAAGTAATCAATGGCAAGACCCTGCAAGAAAAAGCCGAGGGTGTCGCCAGCCAAACCTTCGGCTTGTTCAACGCGCTACCAGCAGCCACAAACATCCTGGCCCGATCAGACGCCATCTTTCGCTACAGCCGCCCAGGCTTCCACCTGTCACCGCGCCTGCGCGAAGTGCTTGGCGATGCGCCGATCCCTAACCCCTCCTCCCCTGTGGAGCTGGAGCTGCAACCGGCGGAGCTGGCCTTTCGCGACGATCCACGCCTCGTCGGCACGCCTGGAGCTCCCGTCAGCACGTACATCAATGCCCAGTTCACCCCACGTTTTTCAGCAATTCTCGAAGAGCCCCAAGGACCTGTCAGCGCCTCGGTGTACTACGATCTCGAAAGTGACAGTTTCATCCGCAGCGACGACCTGACGCTGGTCAACCCCCCAAGATGGGTCACCAATTCAACTACTCCCACAGCGCTGGTAAGGCGCACCAGTGGCCGCCTGGTCACAGACCAACAACGTATGCGCAGCCTTCGCAGGCTGGGTATTGCCCTGCACTTGCCTATCGATCTTGCGGCCTACGACAAGGTCGCACGCCAACCTATCCCCCGGCTCATCTCAAGCATCTGGGTAGGTGACCGAGTCATTGGAGAGGAGTTTCTCGCTGCCCTGGAGCACAACGCGCACGTCTTGGCGAACAGTAACTACC
This sequence comes from Pseudomonas sp. xss_2, assembly GCF_043104195.1. NCBI lineage: Bacteria > Pseudomonadati > Pseudomonadota > Gammaproteobacteria > Pseudomonadales > Pseudomonadaceae > Pseudomonas > Pseudomonas sp. xss_2. The sequence continues at coordinate 3,934 of NZ_JBICKL010000075.1, read as the reverse complement.
GCTATCAGCTCTACCTGTCGCGAATGAACCCTAGCGTCTTCCGGCAAAACCGCACATTGCTCACAGCCAAAGCCCCTACATTGATAATCAAGCCTCTGGAAAGCGAAAAGTTCTACCAAGACTTCAGCCGCTCGCCGTACTTCGCCCAGTATCAGGCTGCAATCAACGGTAACGGCGGGGCTGCGACCAACTTCAGCTCGGCCAGCGACATCCTGCGGTATCGGCTACTTAACGAGACCGGCGGGCTCTACATCGATGCAGACGATCGTCTGCTACAAACCGAATCGCTCAAGGGCCCCGAGAACAGGCTGGACCAGCTCGAGCTGCGCGCCAGCGCTCAGGAACTGCTGCTCGCCCCGCCGGTATCCAACGAACAACTGGGCATGTACTTCAAGTACAACAACAGCTTGCTCGGCAGCCACCCGGCCAATCCAACACTAGACGCCATTTCCCAGGAAATCCTCGAACGTTTCGCCCAAGACCCAACCTTCTACGATGTGCGCCCCGACCCTGACCTGGAGCCGATGGCATTCAATGCCTATGCCCGCCGCCTCAGCCGACTGACCGGGCCACACGTGCTCAACGATATAATCGACCAAGAGCTGCCCTCGTTGCGCCAGCTGCGTGAGCTTTGCGTACTGGTGATTTCGCCGTTGCGCGACCTGCATCAAGCGCTTGACCTGAGTGAGTTCGTGAACGTTGTGCACACCCGCTTGCCATTGGGCCGGATCGCAGAAATTGGCCATGCCCACAGCTGGCGAACGACCTGACGGGGTGAGCGTTATGTACCACGCGGGCGTCTGCCTGATCGGCAAACCTATCGCTCTCTTCTCAGCAAGGTGAGCGACATGCCCATAGCTACGATCAACACGGCCGGTGTGCAGTACGTGCGCGACCATCTGGCCAACTTCCCCCGCCCTGACCGTGCAGCCAGCCAGGCGCTTGGCGAGTGGGCTGCACGCAACGGTGTGGACGTGCCCCTAGATCAGGTCGATGTGGTGACCCTGCATTATCGTCCCGATGGCGCACGCGGCTACCAAGCGGTGATCACCCAGCGCCTGAGCCTGACTCAGGCGGTGTTGTCCAACTGGCAGGGCGAATCTAACAACGATGCCTTGGGTGCACTGTTCTCCGCGCCCTGGGCGGGCAGTTTTCCAGACGGTCCGCTTACCATCGTCGAGCGCCTGGAACCCCTTGGGGCGCTGGACAATAGCGCGCCATTTCTAGTGTTCAACGGATTGTTCCGACGCGCAGAGCCTGCGCGCTACGACCGCTCAACGCATCTGCAAATCAGCGCCGAAGGCTTGCAGCAGTTCATCGGAACGCTGGACTTCAGTACCCGCTATAAAACCCAGCTGGATCACTACTGGCAGAACCACTTTCACAGCCATCGCCTGAGCGCAAAGCTCAACTTCATTGCCGCCTGCAATAAGCAGGTCGAGCAAGGCAGCCTCAGTGATGACGCCCGTAAGTTGGCCTGGAGAGTGGCAGGTCTGATGCCACGCGGGCGCAAACTGCGGGTGAGCACCCTGAGTGTGTACGGCTATGCCACCACCGATCTGCTGTTCATCAATGACGCCATCACGGACTTGACCTTGCTGTACATACCCGGCAACAGTTCGCCGCTGCTGGAATTCACCAGCACACTCGAGTGTAAGGACTGGTTTGGCCATCAATGCCAAGACCCAGCCAAGCGCAATGCACTGAAACACCATTTCAGCCTGGCCGACGGGCCAGATGGCCTCGGCTTCAGCGGTGTGGACACCGCCCTTGCCGGTATCGGCGAATACCCGGCAATCCACCGTTTTTCGTCTGACCGACCAGGCTTTACTACCGATGGCCGCTGGTCAGCGCGCGACTACGTCAACTATCGCCCGAGAAAATACAACGTACTGCTCACAGAAGACGTCTTTCAAACGCTGACCGAACGCCAACGTACGCGCAGCTATGCCGATGCCGACTTCATCATCACCAGTGACAGCGAGGTCAGCAAAGCCAAGTGGCGCGACTTCCTCAACTCGGCGCTCAGCCTGCTGCTGCCGCTAACATTCGTAATACCAGGGCTGGCTCCCCTATTGGCGGTCGGCGGGCTCGCCCAGTTTGGCCTGGGGCTGGATCGGGCAATCAATGGCAAGACCCTCCAGGACAAGGCCGAAGGTGTGGATGACATCGTCTATGGCCTGTTCAATGCCGTCCCGCTGGCGACAGAGGCGCTAGCCAAGGTGGGGGAAGTTTTTCAGGTCAAGCGCGCCGGCTTCATCCTCCCCAGTCGTATCAACGAGCAGTTGGGCTACCCCTTGAGCCCCGTCGACCCTCCCCGCTTGCCTGAACAGAAGGTCGGCGCCTACTTCCATCAGCCTGAACCCATTGCTGCGCTGGAGGACGGTTCAAGTCTCAGCCATCCGGTGTCACGGGTACCTCAATACAACGGTAAGCCCGACCTGTTGCGTGCCCTTACCATTGTCAATGGTAACGAGCTGGTCGAACTTGATTTGATCTACGACATGGAACTGGACCTGTTCCTCGATCAATCCCAACTCAATGAGGTTGAACCAACCTACTACCAAGCTACTGCCGGCGACTTCGACGTCAAACCTGCCAACCCCAGTAGCCGCCCAGTCACCGATCAGATGCGCACTCTCTCCCTGCGCGCGCTGGGTGTGGACCTGCCCATCCCAGTCCAGCTACCCGCCCCGGCGCAGGGAGCCTTGCCGATTCCAAAGACGATTTTCTCGCTATGGGTCGGCGACAGGGTCATCAATCCTGAACTGGTGCAAAACCTTGCCAGAAACGCGCGTCGTCTGAAGATCAGCCAGTACCGGTACAGCTTGTTACTGTCCAAGGCCAACCCGGAGGCATACGCGCAAAACCTGCGGCTATTGACTGAGCAGGCGCCGGAGCTGGTCGTGGAGACGTTGGAGGAGCAGGCGTATTTCAAGGAGTTCGAACAAAGCAAGTATTACGCCCAGTATCAGGCCGCTCTCGACGGCAATGGCGGAGTTGCCTGTAATTTCGCCTCGGCCTCGGACGTGTTGCGTTATCCGATGCTGCATCAGCGTGGCGGCCTTTACATGGATGTGGACGATCAATTGCTCACTGCTGGCAATCTGCGCTTGGGCTGCATTGGAGCATCGGGGGGGTGTGCGGCGGAGGCGATCGATCAGGTCGAACTGGTCACTCACGACCGGGGATTGCTGGTGCAGCCGGCCATGAGCAATGAAGAGTTGGGCATGAACCATCAGTACAACACCAGCATGATCGGCAGCCATTCAGGTAACCCTACCTTGTTGGCCATTTCTGAAGAAATGCATGCGCGGTACCAGGCAGACCTTGAGTTCTATCATTCCAGGCCGAGCAAAGTGCAGGATCCGCAGGCGTTTTATGCCTATGCCCGTCGCTTGAGCGAGCTTACCGGGCCGGGGCTGTTCACGGATATCGTTGATCGGCTGCTACCAGAGTTGTATCGCTTGCGGCAATTGCGAAAGCTGTACGGCATGCCGCGTACAGGGAGCTGGCTGTATGTGGATATCGATGCATGGAAAACGGCAGAGCGGGAGCTGGTGCCGTTGAGTCGATTTGCGTTGGTGGGGAGTCAGAATTCTTGGGTTCATACCTGAGGGGCTTGGGGCTTGGGGCTTGGGGCTATTGGAGCATATCCATTTGATGTGGCGATGCCACTGGCCCCTTCCGCCTTTACGGCGGCTTACTTTTCTCTTGGGAAAAGTAAGCAAAACCGCTCGCTCCTACATACGGCCCTCCGCTGCGCTACGGGTCCCTTCGCGCCGGCGCCTTCCGGGCCCGCGCGGCCTACGATTTGCTGCGCAAATCTACATCTCGCGCCTTCGGCTGCGCCGAAGGGTGCTGCGCACCTGGCCCTCCAGGCACCTCTGCTCAGCCTCCTGAAGTCGCGAATCTGCGGCGCCTGGAATTGCGC
>NZ_JBICKL010000074.1:0-820 GCF_043104195.1 Pseudomonas sp. xss_2 | reverse complement strand
TTTGTCATCGACTGCTGTTTGTACGTTGTAGCCAACCGTGCCAGTACCTCGGCCACTCGTGGCCATTGAGCGTGCATCAGGATCGGTAAGAGAGATTTGCTGATCTGGGCTGGCGTGAAGCTGCGCTTCAATGTCCTTGAGCTTCGTCATCTGCTGTTTCAGCTTTTCTATTTTTTCGCTCAGCCGTTCAGCCTTGGCCTCGGCGACCTTGGGCGCTGCCCGATCCGCCGAATCCATCGCCGTAAGATAGCGGTCAATGCTCTGCTCGATCTGCTGCATGCGCGCCTTGATCTTGCCCTGGGTAAAGTTGCGGTCGCGGTTATTTACGGCTTTGAATTTGCTGCCGTCGATGGCAATGATCGACTGGGAGAAAAGATTGAGGTTGCGGCAAAGCACTACGAATTGCCGGCAGACGCTGCGAATGGCTTTGCCGTTGTCTCGGCGAAAGTCGGCAATCGTTTTGAAGTCAGGAGCCAACCGGCCCGTTAACCACATCAGCTCGACATTGCGCGCTGCCTCGCGCTCAAGCCGGCGGCTGGACTGAATCCGGTTGAGGTAGCCATAGATGTAGATTTTCAGCAGGACTGCTGGATGGTAGGCCGGACGACCCGTTGCAGCCGGATCGACACCCGCGAACCCGAGCGCTCCGAGGTCGAGTTCATCGACGAAAACGTCAACCACCCGAACAGGGTTTTCTTCGGTGATGTAATCATCCAGGCACTCCGGCAGCAGCGTGACTTGCGTCCGGGCCTCACCCTCAATGAACCGCTTCATGATCGTCCCCGCCACGATCTCGACGATCAGAAGGTTAGACAATCGC
>NZ_JBICKL010000073.1:0-2656 GCF_043104195.1 Pseudomonas sp. xss_2 | reverse complement strand
ACTCGGTTCCCTGACCTGGCAACTGCGGCAACCCGCCGCAGGCTTTTGCTGTCACAGGTGGCTGGCTATACTCGCCCTCGCTTTCCGCTCACCTGACGAGTCTCTATCCTCCATGGAACGTATCCTCGAAAACGCGATGTACGCCTCGCGTTGGTTGCTTGCCCCTATCTACTTTGGCCTGTCGCTGGGGTTGCTGGCGCTGGCGCTGAAGTTTTTCCAAGAAGTCCTGCACGTCCTGCCTAACGTCTTCGCCCTGAGCGAGGCCGACCTGATCCTGGTGATCCTGTCACTGATCGACATGTCGCTGGTCGGCGGCCTGCTGGTGATGGTGATGATCTCGGGCTACGAGAACTTTGTCTCGCAGCTGGACATCGACGACAGCAAGGAGAAGCTCAACTGGTTGGGCAAGATGGACTCCTCCTCGCTGAAGATGAAGGTTGCCGCCTCCATCGTGGCGATCTCCTCGATCCACCTGCTGCGGGTGTTCATGGATGCCCAGAACATCTCCACCGACAAGCTGATGTGGTACGTGATCATCCACATGACCTTCGTGATCTCGGCGTTCGTCATGGGCTACCTGGACAAGCTGACCAAGCACTGATCGCGCTGCGCGTTGAGGTTGTACAACCGCCCGTCCGTTGTAAAACGGACGGGCGGTTGCGTTTAAACCTTGTGCTTTTGTTTCAGCTGTACAAAAGATGAGCGATCACGCGTGGTTCCCCCAGCGAGGTGCTCCCATGAACCTGCATGAACTGAACGGTGAGGCCAGGGCGGGCCGGGTCGATGAAGTCAACCTGATCGCCATCGAAGGCGGCGACTATCTGCTAGAGGCCCGTGTGCGCGGGCGTGCCCATCCACTGGCCGACAACCGTGGCGAGCGCTTGCGGGTGCGCTCGGTCGAGGATGCGCGGCATTTGCTGCAGGCCATGCCGCTGCTCTCGATGAACCTGATCCATTGGTCGGTGCAGGACGAAATGTGTGGCATGGGCAATCATCCCGAAGAAGACCTCAAGGTGCCGATCTCGCCGCGCTCGGCCTGGTAGCTGATCTGCTGCGCCGCAGTGTGCTAGGCTGCTCGCCCTTTTGATCAAGGGCGCGGCGTCACTGCGCCCTGCAGCGGAGCAAGCTAATGTCCGAACTCAATCTGTCCACCGACGAAACCCGCGTCAGCTACGGTATCGGCCGTCAGCTGGGTGGCCAACTGCGCGACAACCCACCACCAGGCGTGAGCCTGGAAGCCATCCTGGCTGGCCTGACCGACGCTTTCGCCGGCAAAGAAAGCCGCGTCAGCGAGGCTGACCTGTCGGCTGCCTTCAAGACCATCCGCGACATCATGCAAGCCGAAGCTGCCGCCAAGGCTGAGCTGGCTGCGGCTGCCGGCCTGGAATTCTTGGCTGAAAACGCAAAGCGTGACGGCATCACCACCCTGGCTTCCGGTCTGCAATTCGAAGTGTTGACCGCGGGCGAAGGCGCCAAGCCGACCCGTGAAGACAACGTGCGTACCCACTACCACGGCACCCTGATCGACGGCACCGTGTTCGACAGCTCCTACGAGCGTGGCCAGCCGGCTGAATTCCCGGTGGGCGGCGTGATCGCTGGCTGGACCGAAGCCCTGCAGCTGATGAACGCTGGTAGCAAATGGCGCCTGTACGTGCCGAGCGAGCTGGCCTACGGCGCCCAAGGCGTTGGCAGCATCCCGCCGCACAGCGTACTGGTGTTCGACGTCGAGCTCCTCGACGTTCTGTAATACCTGCGCTTACATCGCGGGGCACGCCCGCTCCCACACTGCCTGGATTGCAGCTTCGTGGGAGCGGGCTTGCCCCGCGATGCGTTTCAGTTCCAGTCTGTGCCCCCAGGGCGCAACGCCCGCGCATAGCAAAACAGAAACAAATTACGCACCAGCTCCTTGAGCACCCCCGGCTCACTCGAATTCAATCCAGTCATATCCAGGTCACCCTGGTCGCGCAGCTCATCCAACGCTTCTTCCTCGAGCACAGCGCACACTTCGCCGGTCTCGCGATGAAGAATTCTCAGGTAAGGGTGGGGGCGGTCCAGCCAGGCGTCGATCAGATAAGTCATGGCTATTCTCCTTGGATAGCAATTTCCAATGAGAATAATTCTTATTATCAAAATAGCAAGGGTCTATTGGCGTTTTTTCGCCAACGGTCACTCGATCCTGTTGCAGGATCTGTCGGGGCCACCGGCTGGCAGCCCCGAAGAAGGGGCGATCAGACCTTGCGCACGAACTCGGATTTGAGCTTCATCGCGCCGATGCCATCGATCTTGCAATCGATGTCGTGATCGCCGTCGCACAGGCGGATGTTCTTGACCTTGGTGCCGACCTTGACCACCAGCGACGAGCCTTTGACCTTGAGGTCCTTGATTACGGTGACGGTGTCGCCATCTTGCAGGACATTGCCCACCGAATCCTTCTTCACCACGTCATCGCTGGCCGCTTCGGCTTCGCCGTTGGCCGACCACTCGTGGGCGCATTCAGGGCAGATCAGCTGAGCGCCATCCTCGTAGGTGTATTCGGAGTTGCATTTGGGGCAGGGTGGCAAAGTGCTCACTACGGTTCCTCGGACAGACGGGTAAAAACCCACATTATATAAGGTTTTGTCTGGCAAATGTGCGTTGAGCGTGCAAATGCAATCGC
>NZ_JBICKL010000071.1:0-64515 GCF_043104195.1 Pseudomonas sp. xss_2 | reverse complement strand
AAAATCATCGAGTAATCACTCGATCGGTTGAAAAAACCCCCGCTCAGCGGGGGTTTTTTTTATTGGGTTGACACTAAATTAGGGCGTCTATAGAATCACGCCTCCTTTTAGCGGGCGTAGTGCGTCCGTTGGGAACAGCCTGGAGTCTGAAATCCAATGCAAAATCAGCAAATCCGAATCAGGTTGAAGGCTTTCGACCATCGCCTGATCGACCAATCCACCCAGGAAATCGTGGAAACCGCGAAACGTACTGGTGCACAAGTGCGTGGTCCAATTCCACTGCCTACCCGCAAAGAGCGGTTCACCGTTCTGGTCTCCCCGCACGTCAACAAAGACGCGCGTGACCAGTACGAGATCCGTACTCATAAGCGCGTTCTGGACATCGTCCAGCCAACGGATAAAACCGTTGATGCGCTGATGAAGCTCGATCTCGCGGCAGGCGTGGAAGTGCAGATCAGCCTCGGCTAAGACTTCGGTCTGGTCGTGTAACGCTCTGAAATGGGCGGCCATAGCGGGTGAAAGCCCCGTACACTCATGAGGTTTACAACATGACTATTGGTGTAGTCGGTCGTAAATGCGGTATGACCCGTATTTTCACCGAAGAAGGTGTCTCCATTCCGGTCACGGTCATTGAGATCGAGCCGAATCGCGTCACCCAGTTCAAAACCGAAGAAACCGATGGCTACCGTGCAGTGCAAGTCACTGTCGGCGAGCGTCGTGCTTCGCGTGTGACTGCTGCTCAAGCGGGTCACTTCGCTAAAGCGAACGTTGCCGCTGGTCGCGGTGTTTGGGAGTTCCGTCTTGAAGAAGGCGATTTCCAGGCTGGCGATCTGATCAAAGCTGAACTCTTCACTGCAGGCCAGCTGGTAGACGTAACCGGTCAGTCCAAAGGTAAAGGCTTCGCCGGTACCATCAAGCGCTGGAATTTCCGTGGTCAAGATAACACCCACGGTAACTCCGTATCGCACCGTGTTCCGGGTTCCATCGGCCAGTGCCAGACTCCTGGTCGTGTGTTCAAGGGCAAGAAAATGTCCGGTCACATGGGCGCCGAGCGCGTTACTGTGCAGTCCCTGGAAGTAGTTCGCGTAGACGCTGAACGCAACCTGCTGCTGATCAAGGGTGCCGTTCCTGGCGCTACTGGCGGCGACGTGGTTGTACGTCCAGCTGTCAAGGCTCGCGGTTAAGGGGAAACTGACATGCAACTTAATGTAAATGACGCTCAGGCGATCGAAGTTTCCGAACTGACTTTCGGTGGCGAATTCAACGAGACGCTGGTACACCAAGCAGTCGTGGCCTACATGGCCGGCGGCCGTCAGGGCACCAAGCAGCAGAAGACCCGTTCCGACGTAGCTGGTGGCGGTAAGCGCCCATGGCGTCAGAAGGGTACTGGCCGCGCTCGTGCTGGTACTACTCGTGGTCCAATCTGGCGTGGCGGTGGTGTTACCTTCGCAGCTCGTCCTCAGGATCACTCGCAGAAGCTCAACAAGAAGATGTACCGCGCAGCAATGCGTTCCATCCTCGCTGAGCTGGTGCGTAGCGACCGTCTGGTCGTGGTTCAGGACTTCGCTGTCGAAGCTCCAAAAACCAAAGACCTGCTGAACAAGCTGAACGGCATGGGTCTGAGCGATGTACTGATCGTTTCGGACGCTGTTGATCAGAACCTGTACCTGGCTGCACGTAACCTGCCGCACGTCGACGTACGTGACGTTCAAGGTTCCGATCCGGTCAGTCTGATCGCATACGAGAAAGTGTTGATCACTGTCTCGGCCGTGAAGAAATTCGAGGAGCTGCTGGGATGAACCAGGAACGCGTATTTAAAGTCCTCCTTGGCCCGCACGTTTCCGAGAAGGCTACCGTTCTGGCTGAGAAGAAAGGCCAGTTCGTATTCAAGGTTGCTACTGACGCAACCAAGCTGGAAATCAAGAAAGCTGTCGAAGGCCTGTTCGGCGTAAAAGTCGAAAACGTGTCGACTGTTAACGTTCTGGGTAAAACCAAGCGTACCGCACGTGGTCTGGGCAAGCGCAATGACTGGAAGAAGGCGATCGTCTCCCTTCAGCCAGGCCAAAATCTCGATTTCAGCAGCAGTGCTGAGTAAGGAAGGGGTGCATCATGGCAATCGTTAAATGCAAACCGACTTCCCCTGGCCGCCGTTTCGTGGTCAAGGTGGTCAACAAGGAGCTGCACAAAGGCGCTCCTCACGCACCGCTGCTCGAGAAGAAATCGAAGTCTGGTGGTCGTAACAACAATGGCCGCATTACCACTCGTCACGTTGGTGGTGGTCATAAGCAGCATTACCGTCTGGTCGACTTCCGTCGCAACGACAAAGATGGCATTCCAGCCACTGTCGAGCGTATCGAATACGATCCAAACCGTACTGCTCACATCGCCCTGCTGTGCTACGCAGACGGTGAGCGTCGCTACATCATCGCCCCTAAAGGCGTGAGCGCTGGCGACCAGCTGATCGCAGGTGCCCTGGCCCCAATCAAGGCCGGTAACTCCCTGCAGCTGCGCAACATCCCAGTAGGTAGCACCATTCACGGCATCGAACTGAAGCCGGGTAAAGGTGCACAGATCGCTCGTTCCGCTGGTGCTTCGGCTCAGCTGATCGCTCGCGAAGGTGTCTACGTGACCCTGCGTCTGCGCTCTGGTGAAATGCGTAAAGTCCTGGCTGAGTGCCGTGCGACCCTGGGCGAAGTCTCGAACTCCGAGCACAGCCTGCGTTCGCTGGGTAAAGCTGGTGCCAAACGCTGGCGTGGCGTTCGCCCAACCGTTCGTGGTGTTGCCATGAACCCGGTTGACCACCCGCATGGTGGTGGTGAAGGTCGTACCTCCGGTGGTCGTCATCCGGTATCGCCATGGGGCTTCCCAACCAAGGGTGCGAAGACTCGTGGTAATAAGCGTACCGACAACATGATCGTCCGTCGTCGCAAGTAAATAGAGGGATACGACAGTGCCACGTTCTCTGAAAAAAGGTCCTTTTATCGATCTTCACCTACTGAAGAAGATCGAAGTGGCGACGGAGAAGAACGATCGCAAGCCAGTTAAAACCTGGTCGCGCCGTTCGATGATCCTGCCACAAATGGTCGGTCTGACCATCGCGGTACACAACGGTCGTCAACATGTCCCAGTTCTCGTGAACGAAGACATGGTCGGCCACAAACTGGGCGAGTTCGCCGGTACCCGCACCTATCGCGGGCACGTGGCTGACAAGAAAGCCAAGCGTTAAGGGGTTAGGAAATGGAAGTAGCCGCTAAGTTGTCGGGCGCTCGAATCTCCGCCCAGAAAGCCCGCTTGGTCGCCGACCAGATCCGCGGGAAGAAGGTGGGCGAAGCGCTCAACCTGTTGGCCTTCAGCAGCAAAAAAGCCGCTGAAATCATGAAGAAAGTCCTCGAGTCGGCCGTTGCCAACGCCGAACACAACGAAGGCGCAGACGTTGATGACCTGAAGGTCTCCACCGTCTTCGTCAACGAAGGGCGTTCGCTGAAGCGCATCATGCCGCGTGCCAAAGGCCGCGCTGATCGCATCGTCAAGCGGTCTTGCCATATCACTGTCAAGGTTGCGGACAAGTAACGGAGTCGATCAGATGGGTCAGAAAGTACATCCCACTGGCATTCGCCTGGGAATCGTCAAGGAGCACACCTCCGTCTGGTACGCAGACGGTGCTACTTACGCAGATTACCTGTTGAAGGATCTGAAAACGCGTGAGTACCTCCAAGACAAACTAAAAAGCGCGTCCGTAAGCCGTATCGATATTCATCGTCCGGCTCAAACTGCACGCATCACCATCCACACCGCTCGTCCAGGTATCGTTATCGGGAAGAAAGGTGAGGACGTTGAGAAGCTGCGTCAGGACCTGACCAAGCAGATGGGTGTGCCTGTGCACATCAACATCGAAGAGATCCGCAAGCCGGAACTCGACGCTATGCTGGTTGCGCAAAGCGTAGCTCAGCAGCTGGAACGCCGCGTAATGTTCCGTCGCGCCATGAAGCGCGCCGTACAGAACGCCATGCGTATTGGTGCCAAGGGCATCAAGATCCAGGTGAGCGGTCGTCTCGGCGGCGCTGAGATTGCTCGTACCGAGTGGTATCGCGAAGGTCGTGTGCCTCTGCACACCCTGCGTGCCGATATCGACTACAACACCTACGAAGCTCACACCACTTACGGTGTGATCGGTGTGAAGGTTTGGATCTTCAAAGGCGAAGTAATTGGTGGTCGCCAAGAAGAGCTGAAGCCTCAAGCACCAGCGCCTCGTAAAAAAGCTGCTAAGTAAGGGGTACGCCAAATGTTGCAACCAAAGCGTACAAAATTCCGCAAGCAGATGACCGGCCACAACCGTGGTCTGGCACTGCGCGGTAGCAAGGTCAGCTTCGGCGAGTTCGCCCTGAAAGCTGTCGCCCGCGGTCGCCTCACCGCTCGCCAGATCGAGTCGGCACGTCGTGCCCTGACCCGTCACGTAAAACGTGGCGGTAAGATCTGGATCCGTGTGTTCCCGGACAAGCCGGTCACCAAGAAGCCTCTCGAAGTGCGGATGGGTAAAGGTAAGGGTTCCGTGGAATACTGGGTTGCCCAGATCCAGCCAGGCAAAGTCCTGTACGAGATCGAGGGTGTTTCTGAAGAGCTGGCGCGCGAAGCTTTCGCCCTGGCTGCTGCAAAGCTGCCTCTCGCCACCTCCTTTGTTAAGCGGACGGTGATGTGATGAAAGCGAATGAACTTCGTGAAAAATCGGCACAGCAGCTGAACGAGCAACTGCTCGGCCTGCTGCGCGACCAGTTCAATCTGCGTATGCAGAAAGCAACTGGCCAGTTGGGGCAGTCGCACCTGCTCTCGCAAGTTAAGCGTGACATCGCTCGCGTGAAAACTGTGCTCAACCAGCAGGCAGGTAAGTGATCATGGCTGAAGCTGAAAAAACCGTCCGTACGCTGACTGGCCGTGTCGTCAGCGACAAAATGGACAAGACCATCACCGTTCTGATCGAGCGTCGCGTAAAGCACCCGATCTACGGTAAATACGTTAAGCGTTCGACTAAGCTGCACGCGCACGACGAAGCCAACCAGTGCAAAATCGGCGACAAGGTTTCCATTCGCGAAACCCGTCCGCTGGCCAAGACTAAGTCCTGGGCACTGGTTGAAGTCCTCGAACGCGCTGTTGAAGTCTAAGGGCTAAGGGTCGGAGAAATTTTATGATTCAGACTCAATCCATGCTCGATGTGGCCGATAACAGCGGCGCTCGTCGCGTCATGTGCATCAAGGTGCTCGGCGGTTCCCACCGTCGTTACGCCGGTATCGGTGACATCATCAAAGTAACCGTCAAGGAAGCAATTCCGCGCGGTAAGGTCAAAAAAGGCCAGGTGATGACCGCAGTTGTCGTCCGTACCCGTCACGGTGTACGTCGCGCTGACGGTTCCATCATTCGTTTCGACGGCAACGCTGCTGTTCTGCTGAACACCAAGCAAGAGCCGATCGGCACTCGCATCTTCGGGCCAGTGACCCGTGAACTTCGTACTGAGAAGTTCATGAAGATCGTCTCGCTCGCCCCTGAAGTGCTCTAAGGAGATCCGACATGCAAAAGATTCGTCGTGACGACGAGATCATCGTGATCGCCGGCAAAGACAAAGGTAAGCGCGGTAAGGTGCTGAAGGTTCTCGCTGATGACCGTCTGGTCATCGGTGGCGTGAACCTGGTCAAGCGTCATACCAAGCCTAACCCGATGGCGGGCGTACAGGGCGGTATCGTCGAGAAAGAAGCGCCTCTGCACGCTTCCAACGTTGCCATTTTCAATGGTGAAACCAACAAGGCTGACCGCGTTGGCTTCAAGGTTGAAGACGGCAAGAAAATTCGTGTCTTCAAGTCGACCCAGAAAGCGGTTGATGCTTGAACACTGCTAGGTAGAAGACAATGGCACGACTCAAAGAGATTTACCGGAACGAAATCGCTCCCAAGCTTAAGGAAGAACTTAAGCTCGCGAACGTGATGGAAGTTCCTCGCGTAACCAAGATCACCCTGAACATGGGTCTGGGCGAAGCGGTCGGTGACAAGAAAGTCATCGAAAACGCCGTTGCCGACCTGGAAAAGATCACCGGCCAAAAAGCCGTTGTGACTTTCGCTCGCAAGTCGATTGCGGGTTTCAAGGTTCGTGAAGGTTGGCCGATCGGCGTTAAAGTTACTCTGCGCCGTGACCGTATGTACGAGTTCCTGGACCGCCTGCTGGCGATCTCCCTGCCTCGGGTTCGCGACTTCCGCGGCCTGAATGCCAAGTCCTTCGATGGTCGTGGCAACTACAGCATGGGCGTGAAAGAGCAGATCATTTTCCCGGAAATCGACTACGACAAGATCGATGCTCTGCGCGGTCTGGACATTACCCTGACCACCACTGCTCGTTCGGATGACGAAGGTCGCGCCCTGCTGCGTGCTTTCAAATTCCCGTTCCGCAACTGATTGGAGTAGGAAAATGGCCAAGAAGAGCATGAAAAACCGCGAGCTGAAGCGTCAGCTCACGGTAGCCAAGTACGCCAAAAAGCGTGCCGAGCTGAAAGCGACCATCGTCAACCTGAACGCTTCGCCTGAAGAGCGTTTCGCCGCCGTCGTTGCACTGCAGAAGCAGCCGCGCGACGCCAGCGCCGCTCGTCTGCGCAACCGTTGCCGCCTGACCGGCCGTCCTCACGGTGTATACCGTAAGTTCGGTCTGGGCCGTAACATGCTGCGCCAGGCTGCAATGCGCGGTGATGTTCCAGGTCTGGTCAAGGCCAGCTGGTAATCACGGTTGGTGTGATCCCGGCGCGAGGGGAGCAATCTTCCGACCGCCGGTGACATCGCAACGAAACAAGCCCCTATATGGGGCTTGTTTCGTTTCTGGCTTGTGTCTAGAATGACCGGCTCACCTGAGCCTGGGTTTTTTGACCTGTCCGCTCAGGTGGTTGTGATAGCCGCAAGGCTAATAATTCTTGTATCAGGAGCATCTAGCCCATGAGTATGCAGGACCCGTTAGCGGACATGCTAACTCGCATCCGTAATGCCCAGATGGCTGAAAAGTCCGTCGTAAGCATGCCTTCTTCGACTCTGAAGGTAGCGGTTGCCAAAGTTCTGAAGGACGAAGGTTACATCGCTGGCTATCAGGTAAGCAGCGAAGTCAAACCCTCCCTGTCGATCGAGCTGAAGTACTTCGAAGGCCGTCCGGTCATCGAAGAGCTGAAGCGCGCTAGCCGTCCTGGCCTGCGTCAGTACAAGGCCGTTACAGATCTGCCGAAAGTTCGTGGCGGTCTGGGCGTGTCTATCGTCTCCACCAACAAAGGTGTGATGACTGATCGTGCTGCACGTGCTGCCGGTGTTGGTGGCGAAGTTCTGTGCACAGTGTTCTAAGGGGGGATAAGCATGTCTCGCGTCGCTAAGAACCCCGTTAAGCTGCCATCTGGCGTCGAAGTCAAATTCGCCGGTCAGCAGCTTTCGGTGAAGGGTGCCAAGGGCACTCTCGAACTGAACGTTCACTCGTCTGTTGAAGTTACCGAAGAGTCTGGTGAGCTGCGTTTTGTCGCTCGCAACGGTGACCAGCAAGCTCGCGCCATGGCCGGTACTACCCGCGCTCTGGTGAACAACATGGTCCAAGGCGTAAGCCAAGGCTTCGAGCGCAAGCTCCAGCTGGTCGGTGTTGGTTACAAGGCACAGGCTAAAGGCACCGTCCTGAACCTGGCCCTGGGCTTCTCTCACCCAGTGGACTACGAACTGCCAGCCGGTATCACCGCTGAAACGCCTAGCCAGACCGACATCCTGATCAAGGGTATCGACAAGCAGCTGGTAGGTCAGGTGGCCGCTGAAATCCGCGACTTCCGTCCGCCAGAGCCTTACAAAGGTAAAGGTGTGCGTTACGCGGACGAAGTAGTCCGTCGTAAAGAAGCCAAGAAGAAGTAGGGCCTAGCAAATGACCGACAAAAAAGTTACTCGACTGCGTCGCGCTCGCAAAGCACGCCTGAAAATGCACGAGCTCGAAGCCGTGCGTCTGTGCGTGTTCCGCTCCTCGCAGCACATTTATGCCCAGGTCATCTCGGCCGACGGCAGCAAGGTTTTGGCAAGCGCCTCGACCTTGGACAAAGAACTGCGTGATGGCGCCACCGGCAACATCGACGCGGCCACTAAGGTTGGCAAGCTGGTAGCTGAGCGTGCGAAAGCCGCCGGTGTATCTCAAGTTGCCTTTGACCGTTCCGGCTTCAAGTACCATGGCCGCGTCAAAGCGCTGGCTGATGCTGCTCGTGAAGGCGGGCTGGAGTTCTAAGTTATGGCAAATAACGATCAAAAGCGCGACGAAGGCTACATCGAGAAGCTGGTTCAAGTTAACCGCGTAGCCAAAACCGTTAAAGGCGGCCGTATCTTCACCTTCACCGCGTTGACCGTGGTTGGTGATGGCAAGGGTCGCGTTGGTTTCGGCCGTGGCAAATCGCGCGAAGTACCTGCTGCGATTCAAAAAGCCATGGAAGCTGCTCGTCGCAACATGATTCAGGTTGACCTGAAGGGCACCACCCTGCAGTACGCCACCAAGGCCGCCCACGGCGCCTCGAAGGTTTACATGCAGCCTGCCTCGGAAGGTACCGGTATCATCGCTGGCGGCGCAATGCGTGCTGTCCTGGAAGTTGCTGGTGTTCAGAACGTTCTGGCCAAGTGCTACGGTTCGACCAACCCAGTGAACGTGGTTTACGCCACCTTCAAGGGTCTGAAAGCCATGCAATCTCCTGAATCCATTGCTGCCAAGCGCGGCAAGAGCGTCGAGGAGATCTTCTGATCATGGCTACCGTTAAAGTAACGCTGATCAAAAGCACCGCCGGCCGTCTCCCTAACCACAAACTGTGCGTTAAGGGTCTGGGTCTGCGCCGCATCGGTCACACTGTAGAAGTCCAAGATACTCCCGAGAATCGCGGGATGATCAACAAGGCTTACTACATGCTGCGCGTCGAGGGTTAATCGATGAAACTCAATGATCTGAGTCCAGCGCCGGGTTCCCGTCGCGAGAAGCATCGTCCGGGTCGTGGTATCGGTAGCGGTTTGGGTAAGACTGGTGGCCGTGGTCACAAAGGTCAGACCTCCCGTTCCGGTGGCACCATCGCTCCGGGCTTCGAAGGCGGTCAACAACCGCTGCACCGTCGTCTGCCGAAGTTCGGCTTCGTTTCCCTGAAGGCCATGGACCGCGCCGAAGTGCGTCTGTCCGAGCTGGCTAAAGTGGAAGGCGACGTTGTCACCGTGCAATCCTTGAAGGATGCCAACGTGATCAACCAGAACGTACAGCGTGTGAAAATCATGCTGTCTGGCGAAGTCACTCGCGCAGTCACCATCAAGGGTATCGCAGCCACCAAAGGTGCGCGTGCGGCTATCGAAGCAGCTGGCGGCAAGTTCGAGGAATAAATGGCTAAGCAAGGTGCTCTCTCTTCGCTCGGTAAGGGCGGGATGTCGGAACTCTGGGCTCGTCTGCGCTTTCTGTTCATGGCGATCATCGTCTATCGGATAGGTGCGCACATCCCGGTGCCCGGTATTAACCCGGACCGTTTGGCGGATCTGTTTCGACAGAATGAGGGGACCATTCTTAGCTTGTTCAACATGTTTTCCGGTGGTGCGCTGGAGCGCATGAGCATCTTTGCACTGGGGATCATGCCGTACATTTCGGCATCGATCATCATGCAGCTCATGACCGCTGTCAGCCCACAGCTGGAGCAGTTGAAGAAGGAAGGTGAAGCTGGCCGTCGCAAGATCAGCCAGTACACCCGCTACGGCACCGTTATCCTGGCGCTGGTTCAAGCCATTGGCATGTCCATTGGCCTGGCCAACCAGGGCGTGGCGTTTTCTGCGGGTCTGGGCTTCCATGTCGTTGCGGTCTCCACCTTCGTGGCGGGCGCGATGTTCATGATGTGGCTCGGCGAGCAGATCACCGAGCGCGGTGTGGGCAACGGTATCTCGATGTTGATCTTCGCAGGTATCGTTGCCGGTCTTCCGAGAGCAATCGGGCAGTCTTTCGAGTCTGCACGCACAGGCGATATCAACATTTTCGCCTTGGTCGCAATCGGGTTGCTGGCAGTAGCGATTATCGGTTTTGTGGTGTTCATTGAGCGTGGTCAGCGTCGTATCGCCGTTCACTACGCCAAGCGTCAGCAGGGCCGCAAGGTCTTCGCTGCGCAGACCAGCCACTTGCCGCTCAAGGTGAACATGGCGGGCGTAATCCCAGCCATTTTCGCCAGCAGCATTCTGCTGTTCCCGGCTTCGCTGGGTGCCTGGTTCGGTCAGTCCGAAGGTATGGGCTGGCTGCAGGACATCTCGCAGTCGATCGCTCCTGGTCAGCCGTTGAACATTCTGCTGTTTAGTGCAGGGATTATTTTCTTCTGCTTCTTCTACACAGCGCTGATGTTCAACCCGAAAGACGTAGCGGAAAACCTGAAGAAGTCCGGTGCCTTTATTCCGGGTATCCGTCCTGGTGAGCAGTCGGCGCGCTACATTGATGGCGTTCTGACCCGTCTGACCATGTTCGGTGCTCTTTACATGATGGCCGTCTGCCTTCTGCCCCAGTTCCTGGTGGTGGCAGCAAATGTGCCGTTCTACCTTGGCGGGACCTCGTTGCTGATTGTGGTAGTGGTTGTGATGGACTTCATGTCCCAAGTACAATCGCACCTCGTTTCGCACCAGTACGAATCCCTGATGAAGAAAGCCAACCTGAAAGGCTATGGCGGCAGCAGTCTGCTGCGCTGATAGGCCCCTAAGGTTCGAGGAGTTGGTGATGAAAGTTCGTGCATCGGTGAAAAAGCTGTGCCGTAACTGCAAGATTATTCGCCGCGAAGGCATCGTGCGAGTAATTTGCAGCGCGGAACCGCGTCACAAACAGCGCCAAGGCTGAGTGTGATCCGCGCTACAAGCCCAGCAGCTAGTGCGCTGCTGGGTTGATTAATTGTTTCTACAGCGATATTATCTCGCGCCCTATTTCTTGGCTTCCGGGGCGTAGGTAGCTGTCAATTGGAGTCCCACTGAATGGCCCGTATTGCAGGCGTCAACATTCCAGATAACAAGCATACTGTTATCTCGCTGACCTACATCTATGGTGTCGGTCGCACAACTGCACAGAAGATCTGTGCAGACGCTGGTGTAAACCCAGCCGCTAAGATCAAGGATCTGAGCGACGAGCAAATCGAAACCCTGCGTGGCGAAGTTGCGAAGTTCACCACTGAAGGTGACCTGCGTCGTGACGTCAACATGAAGATCAAACGCTTGATGGACCTGGGCTGCTACCGCGGTCTGCGCCATCGTAAAGGTCTGCCGGTTCGCGGTCAGCGCACCAAGACCAACGCACGCACCCGTAAGGGCCCGCGTAAGCCGATCCGCAAGTAATCGCCCAGGAATATAGACATGGCAAAACCTGCTGCTCGTCCTCGTAAGAAAGTCAAAAAGACAGTGGTTGATGGCATCGCCCACATCCATGCGTCTTTCAACAACACCATCGTGACCATCACCGACCGTCAGGGCAATGCTTTGTCCTGGGCGACCTCCGGTGGTTCGGGTTTCCGTGGTTCGCGCAAATCCACCCCGTTCGCAGCTCAGATCGCTGCTGAGCGTGCTGGTCAAGCTGCGCTGGAATACGGTCTGAAGAACCTCGACGTTAACGTCAAGGGTCCAGGTCCAGGTCGTGAGTCCGCCGTTCGTGCTTTGAACAGCTGCGGCTACAAGATCGCCAGCATCACCGACGTGACGCCAATCCCGCATAACGGGTGCCGTCCGCCGAAGAAGCGTCGCGTGTAATCAGGAGACAGATAAATGGCACGTTACATTGGTCCAAAATGCAAACTGTCTCGCCGTGAAGGCACTGACCTGTTCCTGAAGAGCGGCGTTCGCGCTCTGGAATCGAAGTGCAACATCGAAGCAGCCCCAGGTATCCACGGCCAGCGCCGTGGCCGTCAGTCCGACTACGGTACCCAGCTGCGCGAGAAACAAAAAGTCCGTCGTATCTACGGTGTTCTGGAGCGTCAGTTCCGCGGTTACTACCAAGCTGCTGCCTCGAAAAAAGGCGCAACTGGTGAGAACCTGCTGCAACTGCTCGAGTGCCGTCTGGATAACGTCGTTTACCGTATGGGCTTCGGCTCGACTCGTTCCGAGTCCCGTCAGCTGGTTTCGCACAAAGCGATCAGCGTCAACGGTAAGACTGTAAACATTCCATCCTACCAAGTTCGTCCGGGTGACGTGGTCTCGGTTCGTGAGAAGTCGCTGAACCAGCTGCGCATTGTTCAAGCCCTTGAACTGTGCTCTCAGCGTGGCCGCGTTGAGTGGGTAGACGTGGATGCTGCTAAAAAGTCGGGCGTTTTCAAGAACGTTCCTGCTCGCAGCGATCTGTCCGCCGACATCAACGAAAACCTGATTGTCGAGCTCTACTCCAAGTAAGGGCTAGAAAATAGGTGCATCCATGCAGATTTCGGTAAATGAGTTCCTGACGCCCCGCCACATTGATGTGCAGGTCGTCAGTCCGACCCGCGCCAAGATTACGCTCGAGCCTCTCGAGCGTGGTTTCGGCCATACCCTGGGCAACGCGCTGCGCCGCATCCTGTTGTCCTCCATGCCTGGCTGTGCAGTAGTCGAGGCCGAGATCGACGGCGTACTCCATGAGTACTCCGCGATCGAAGGTGTACAGGAAGACGTAATTGAAATCCTGTTGAACCTGAAAGGCCTGGCTATCAAGCTGCACGGTCGTGACGAAGTTACGCTGACCTTGTCGAAAAAGGGTTCGGGGGTGGTTACCGCTGCCGATATTCAGCTGGATCACGATGTCGAGATCGTCAACCCCGATCACGTAATCGCGAACTTGGCGTCCAACGGCGCCTTGAACATGAAGCTCACTGTAGCTCGTGGTCGCGGTTACGAGCCGGCCGACTCTCGTCAGACTGACGAAGATGAAAGCCGCAGCATTGGCCGTCTTCAGCTGGACGCCTCGTTCAGCCCGGTGCGTCGTATCGCCTATGTGGTCGAAAACGCCCGTGTTGAGCAGCGTACCAACCTGGACAAGCTGGTCATTGATCTGGAAACCAACGGTACTCTGGATCCTGAAGAGGCTATCCGTCGTGCCGCGACCATCCTGCAACAGCAGCTGGCCGCGTTCGTCGACCTCAAAGGTGACAGTGAGCCGGTTGTGGTCGAGCAGGAAGACGAGATCGATCCGATCCTGCTGCGTCCGGTTGACGACCTGGAACTGACTGTACGTTCGGCCAACTGCCTGAAGGCGGAGAACATCTACTACATCGGCGACCTGATTCAGCGTACCGAAGTAGAGCTGTTGAAAACTCCTAACCTCGGCAAGAAGTCCCTGACTGAAATCAAGGACGTCCTGGCTTCCCGTGGTCTGTCCCTCGGCATGCGCCTCGACAACTGGCCGCCTGCAAGTCTTAAGAAGGACGACAAGGCGACTGCCTGATCGTCGTAATCACCGAACGTAGTGTTTGGTAAGGAATGAATCATGCGTCATCGTAAAAGTGGACGTCACCTGAGCCGTACCAGCTCTCACCGCAAGGCTATGTTCCAGAACATGGCAGTGTCGTTGATCGAGCACGAGCTGATCAAAACCACCCTGCCGAAAGCCAAGGAACTGCGCCGCGTTGCCGAGCCGCTGATCACCCTGGCCAAGGAAGATAGCGTCGCCAACCGTCGTCTGGCTTTCGATCGTACCCGTTCGAAATCCGCTGTTGGCAAGCTGTTCAACGATCTGGGCAAGCGCTATGCCACCCGTCAAGGCGGCTACCTGCGTATCCTGAAGTGCGGTTTCCGCGCTGGCGACAACGCGCCTATGGCGTACGTCGAGCTGGTTGATCGTCCAGTCGGTGGTGCTGTAGAAGCTGCCGAGTAAGACGTTCTGTCTGCTACAAAGAACCGGGCCTAGTGCCCGGTTTTTTGTGTCTGTCTATATTGTTAATTTCTATCGTTCTAACTGGATCAATGAATTAGTTCTTGCAACATATCTCCCCGATACTGCTCAGCAAGCCGATTAGCCGGCCATTGAAGATCGATAAGGAGAGCCCATGAGCAAGATTCTCACCACCGCCAGCGGTGCACCTGTAGCTGATAACCAGAATTCTCGTTCGGCAGGCCCGCGTGGCCCGCTGTTGCTCGACGACTTCCACCTGATCGAGAAGCTCGCCCACTTCAACCGCGAGAACATCCCTGAGCGCCGCGTGCACGCCAAGGGCTCGGGCGCTTACGGTACCTTCACGGTCACCCGCGATATCACTCAATACACCAGTGCCAAGTTGTTCGACACAGTCGGTAAGCAGACTGAGACATTCCTGCGTTTCTCCACCGTGGGTGGCGAGCGCGGCTCAGCGGATACCGAGCGCGATCCGCGTGGGTTTGCCCTGAAGTTCTACACCGAGGAAGGCAACTGGGACATCGTCGGCAATAACACCCCGGTGTTCTTCATTCGCGATCCACTCAAGTTCCCCGATTTTATCCACACGCAGAAACGCCATCCGCAGAGCAACCTGAAGAACGCACAGATGATGTGGGATTTCTGGTCGCACTCACCGGAGGCGCTGCACCAGGTCACCATCCTCTTCTCCGACCGTGGCATACCTGACGGTTACCGCCACATGCATGGCTTCGGTAGCCACACTTACAGCCTGATCAACGCCAAGGGCGAGCGCACCTGGGTCAAATGGCACTACAAGACCCAACAGGGCATCAAGAATCTCTCGCCGGCTGATGCCGCACGTCTGGCAGGCACTGATCCAGATTACGCCCAGCGCGATCTGTTCGAGGCGATCGAGCGCGGTGACTATCCACGCTGGACGGTGTGCATCCAGGTGATGAGCGAGCAAGAAGCGGCCAACCGTCAGGAGAACCCCTTCGACGTGACCAAGACCTGGTCGCAGAAGGACTATCCATTGATCGAAGTTGGCGTGCTGGAGCTCAACCGCAATCCGCTCAACTACTTCGCCGAGGTCGAGCAGGCGACCTTTGGGCCAAGCAACATGGTTCCAGGTGTAGGGCTGTCGCCGGATCGCATGCTGCAAGGCCGAGTGTTCGCATATGCCGACGCTCACCGCTACCGTGTCGGCACTAACCACCAGCACTTGCCGGTGAACGCCCCGCGTAGCCCGGTCAACACCTATCAGCGTGACGGCGCCATGGCCTACGGCGCTTACGGCAGTGCGCCGAACTACGAGCCCAACAGCTACGGCGACGCACCTAAGCAATCGCCTCAGCACGCTGAGCCAGCCCTGTCACTCAACGGCGCGGCCGATCGTTACGATCATCGCGAGGACGGCGATTACTACAGCCATGCAGGCGCGCTGTTCCGTTTGATGAACGCTGAGCAGAAGGCACTGTTGATCAGCAATATCGCCGGGACCATGGCGGGGGTCAGTGAAGATGTCGTGCAGCGTCAGCTGCAGCATTTCTTCAAGGCCGATCCAGCATATGCAGAAGGCATCGCCAAGGCATTGGGCGTGAATCTCGCCTGAGTCGTAATGATAAGTAGAACCGCCCTCATTTGGGCGGTTTTTCAATGAATATCACTACTGTTTGCCGGTTTTTTTACATGTTATTGCGCGTTTTTCAGTGACCTCTCGACCTTCCTGGTTCACACTATGTCCTATTGATGTTTTCACAGGGAGAAGCAGGGCGATGCAAGGTCACCCGGACGTAATCGATTACCTCAACACGTTGCTGACGGGCGAACTGGCGGCGCGTGACCAATATTTCATTCACTCGCGGATGTACGAAGATTGGGGCTTGAGCAAGCTCTATGAGCGTATCAATCATGAGATGGAAGAAGAGGCGCAGCACGCTGATGCCCTGATGCGTCGGATCCTCATGCTTGAAGGCACGCCACGCATGCGTCCAGACGATCTCGATGTAGGCGCTACCGTGCCGGAGATGATCGCCGCCGACCTGCGCCTGGAGTACAAGGTACGTGCCGCCCTGTGCAAAGGCATCGAGCTGTGCGAGCTGCACAAGGACTACATCAGCCGCGATATCCTGCGCGCGCAGCTGGCCGATACCGAAGAAGATCACACCTACTGGCTGGAGAAACAGCAGGGGCTGATCAAGTCCATCGGTCTGCAGAACTACCTGCAATCGCAGATGTAAGTTTCTTCAGATAATAAAAAACCCTGTCACTCGCGTGACAGGGTTTTTTATTGCCCGTCTTTAGGCCCGATCCCGCTCCAACAGCGGCTTGAGGTAATGCCCGGTATACGACTGCTTCATCTTCGACAGTTCTTCCGGCGTCCCCGAGGCTATGATCTGCCCCCCCTTGGAGCCACCCTCAGGCCCCAAGTCCACCAGCCAGTCAGCCGTCTTGATCACGTCCAGGTTGTGCTCGATCACCACCACGGTGTTGCCGTGGTCACGCAGGCGGTGCAGTACGTCCAGCAACTGCTGGATATCGGCAAAGTGCAGGCCGGTGGTCGGCTCATCGAGGATGTACAAGGTCTTGCCGGTATCGCGCTTGGACAGCTCGCGTGACAGCTTGACCCGCTGTGCCTCGCCACCCGACAGGGTCGTTGCCGACTGCCCCAGCTTGATGTAGGAAAGCCCCACATCGACCAGCGTTTGCAGCTTGCGCGCCAGTGCCGGCACCGCGTCGAAGAACTCGCGGGCATCCTCGATGGTCATTTCCAGCACCTCGTGGATGTTCTTGCCCTTGTACTTGATCTCAAGGGTCTCGCGGTTGTAGCGCTTGCTCTTGCACACATCGCACGGCACATAGATGTCCGGCAAAAAGTGCATCTCGACCTTGATCAGGCCATCGCCCTGGCACGCCTCGCAGCGGCCACCCTTGACGTTGAAGGAGAAACGCCCTGGGCCATAGCCCCGCGCACGCGACTCCGGTACGCCTGCGAACAGCTCGCGCACCGGGGTGAAGATACCGGTGTAGGTTGCGGGGTTCGAGCGTGGGGTGCGGCCAATCGGGCTCTGGTCGATATCGACCACCTTGTCCAGGTGCTGCAGGCCGTCCATGCTGCTGTGCGGCGCCGCTTCATGGCTGGTAGCACCGTTGAGCGCGCTAGCTGCGAGCGGGAACAGCGTGTTGTTGATCAGCGTCGACTTGCCCGAGCCGGAAACACCGGTCACGCAGGTCAGCAGGCCAATGGGAATCTCCAAGTCGACGTTTTGCAGGTTGTTGCCACGCGCGCCCTTGAGCTTGAGCGAGAGCTTCTTGTTGCGCGGTGTGCGCTTAGCTGGGACGGCAATCTTCTTGCGGCCGGACAGGTACTTGCCGGTCAGCGAGTCAGGGTGGTCCATGACCTCCTGAGGCGTACCCTCGGCAACGATCTGCCCGCCATGCACGCCGGCACCCGGGCCGATGTCGACCACATAGTCGGCCAGGCGAATGGCGTCCTCGTCATGCTCGACCACAATCACGGTGTTGCCCAGATCTCGCAGGTGATTGAGGGTACCCAGCAGACGGTCGTTGTCGCGCTGGTGCAGGCCGATCGATGGCTCGTCGAGGATGTACATCACCCCCACCAGGCCGGCGCCGATCTGGCTGGCCAGGCGGATGCGTTGGGCTTCACCGCCAGACAGGGTTTCGGCGCTGCGGTCCAGGGTCAGGTAATCCAGGCCGACGTTGACCAGGAACTGCAGGCGCTCGCAGATTTCCTTGAGGATCTTCGCCGCGATCTCCCCGCGTCGACCGGTCAGGGTCAGGTCGCTGAAATACTCACTGGCGTCCCCGATCGGCAGGTTGGTAACCGCCGGCAGGGTTTTCTCGCCCACCCACACGTGCCGCGCTTCACGGCGCAGACGAGTGCCGCGGCAGTCAGGGCAAGGCTGGGTGCCGAGAAACTTCGCCAGCTCCTCGCGCACAGTCGCCGACTCGGTCTCGCGGTAGCGCCGCTCAAGGTTCGGCACGATGCCTTCGAACGGGTGCGAACGCTTGACGATATCGCCACGGTCGTTGAGGTACTTGAAGTCGACGTTCTGCTTGCCGCTGCCGTGCAGGATGACTTTCTGGTCGTCGGCGGACAGCTCGGCAAACGGTACTTCCAGGCTGAAGCCGTACTGCGCGGCCAGTGAACCGAGCATCTGGAAGTAGTACACGTTACGCCGGTCCCAGCCGCGGATGGCGCCCTCGGCCAGGGTCAACTCGGTGTTGACCAGGCGCTTGGTGTCGAAGTACTGCTTGACCCCCAGGCCATCGCACGTCGGGCAGGCGCCGGCCGGGTTGTTGAAGGAGAACAGCTTGGGTTCCAGCTCGCTGATGGCATGACCACAGATCGGGCAGGCGAAGCGTGCGGAGAAGATCATCTCTTCACCCGGCTCGTCGTCCATCGGCGCCACAAGGGCGATACCGTCGGCCAGCTTCAGTGCCGTCTCGAACGATTCGGCCAGGCGCTGCTGCAGGTCGCTGCGCACCTTGAAGCGGTCTACCACTACATCGATGCTGTGCTTTTTTTGCTTGTCGAGCTTGGGCAGCTCATCGAGCTCATACAGCTTGCCGTTGACCCGGGCACGGACGAAACCCTGCGCACGCAGCTCGTCGAACACCGCCAAGTGCTCACCCTTGCGCTCGCGAATCACCGGCGCCAGCAGCATCAGCTTGCTGCCCTCTGGTTGATCGAGCACCAGGTCGACCATCTGGCTGACCGTTTGCGCCTCCAGCGGAATATCGTGATCCGGGCAGCGCGGCGTACCCACGCGGGCGTACAGCAAGCGCAGGTAGTCGTAGATTTCGGTGATGGTGCCCACCGTCGAACGCGGGTTGTGCGAGGTCGATTTCTGCTCGATGGAGATGGCCGGGGAGAGGCCCTCGATGGTGTCGACGTCAGGCTTTTCCATCATCGACAGGAATTGCCGGGCGTAAGCCGACAGCGATTCCACGTAGCGGCGCTGGCCCTCGGCGTAGAGTGTGTCGAACGCCAGGGACGACTTGCCGGAACCGGACAGGCCGGTGATCACGATCAGCTTGTCCCGAGGGAGGGTCAGGTCGATGTTCTTCAGGTTGTGGGTACGTGCCCCACGAATCAGGATCTTGTCCACTACGGCCTCGCTCGGCGGGCATAAACAAGGAAGTATACGGCGCGCTGCCATTACGCGGCAAAGCGTCGCGTATATGCCGTCAAGGCGTCGGACTGATAGAATCGCCGCCGGTTCACACGAGGTTAATCCATGCACGACACCCACAACGAGCGCATGAGTGGTAGCGAGACCCGCGCCGCCAGCGGCCTGGCCCTGGTGTTTGCCTTTCGTATGCTGGGCATGTTCATGGTCCTGCCGGTGCTTGCCACCTATGGCATGGACCTGGCCGGTGCCACGCCTGCGCTGATCGGCCTGGCCATTGGTGCCTATGGCCTGACCCAGGCGCTGCTGCAAATTCCGTTCGGGGTGATTTCCGACCGCATCGGGCGTCTTCCGGTGATCTACCTGGGGCTGGTGATCTTCGCCCTGGGCAGCGTGCTGGCCGCGCAGGCCGACTCGATCTGGGGCGTGATCGCCGGGCGGGTTCTACAAGGCGCCGGAGCGATTTCGGCGGCGGTCATGGCGCTGCTGTCCGATCTGACCCGTGAACAGCACCGGACCAAGGCCATGGCCATGATCGGCATGAGCATCGGCTTGTCGTTCGCGGTGGCCATGGTGGTCGGGCCGTTGCTGACTCGGGCATTTGGCCTGTCAGGATTGTTCCTCGCCACTGCAGGACTTGCCGTCATCGGCATCGCCCTGGTGGCCTTCGTCGTGCCTAGCGCACACAGCGCTTTGCAGCACCGCGAATCGGGCGTGGCGCGTCAGGCCCTCGGCCCGACCCTGCGCCATCCGGACCTTCTGCGCCTGGACGTGGGTATCTTCGTGCTGCACGCGATCCTCATGGCCAGTTTCGTCGCCTTGCCGCTGGCGTTCGTCGAGCGCGGCGGCTTGCCCAAGGAAGAACACTGGTGGGTGTACCTGACCGCCTTGCTGGTTTCATTTTTTGCAATGGTGCCGTTCATCATCTACGGCGAAAAAAAGCGCAAGATGAAACGCGTGTTGCTTGGCGCGGTCAGTGTCCTGCTGGTGATCGAGGTGTTCTTCTGGCAGTGGGCTGACAGTTTGCGCGGACTGGTGATCGGCACCGTGATATTCTTTACTGCCTTCAACCTGCTGGAGGCATCGTTGCCTTCGCTGGTCAGCAAGGTGTCGCCCGCCGGCGGCAAGGGAACGGCAATGGGGGTTTACTCCACCAGCCAGTTCCTCGGTGCCGCCTTGGGAGGAATCATCGGTGGCTGGTTGTTCCAGCACGGTGGCCTGGGCATGGTGTTCTTGGGCTGTGCAGTGCTGTGTGCCGTATGGCTGGTCGTTGCGTTGAGCATGAACGAGCCGCCTTATGTGACCAGCCTGCGTATGCCGCTGACGCCTGAGGCAGTCCGGGAAGCCGGACTGACCGAGCGCCTGATGGCAGTGCCGGGTGTGACCGACGCCGTGGTGGTGGCAGAAGAAGCCGCCATCTACATCAAACTGGATACGAAAATTTTGGACCGTACGACCCTCGAGCGCCTGGTGAACCCAGCCTCTTCGGCGTGCGAAGCCTAGGAGAACGTTATGGCCCGTGGGGTTAACAAAGTCATTCTGGTCGGCACCTGCGGCCAGGATCCCGAAGTCCGCTACCTGCCCAACGGTAACGCCGTGACCAACCTGAGCCTGGCTACCAGCGAGCAGTGGACCGACAAGCAGTCCGGTCAGAAGGTCGAGCGTACCGAATGGCACCGTGTGTCGATGTTCGGCAAGGTCGCCGAGATCGCCGGCGAATACCTGCGCAAGGGTTCCCAGGTCTACATCGAGGGCAAGCTGCAGACCCGCGAGTGGGAAAAAGACGGCATCAAGCGCTACACCACTGAAATCATCGTCGACATGCAGGGCACCATGCAGCTGCTCGGCGGCCGCCCGCAGAACCAGCAGCAGGGCGGTGGTGACCAGTACAACCAAGGTGGTGGTAACAACTACAACCAAGGTGGCCAGCAGCAACAGTACAACCAGCAGGCGCCGCGTCAGCAGGCTCCTCGCCCACAGCAGGCCCCGCAGCGCCCAGCGCCCCAGCAGCCCGCTCCGCAGCCGGCGGCTGACTTCGACAGCTTTGATGACGATATTCCGTTCTGACGAGCCGTAGCATTGTTCTAGTCTCACAAGAAAGCCCCGCATTGCGGGGCTTTCTTGTTTCTGCACCGCCACGCAGCGGTAGACGGTCATCGCAGCTTGCCGATTCTTGACTAGGCTTATCCATTGACGGCCTTCAACAAGCCATCACCGTGAAGTCTAGAGGCGCCGACTCCACAACAGGCGCCCGAACCCTGATCAGGAGTGCACGATGGATCTCAACCGTCGGCAGTTCTTCAAGGTCGCCGCCGTCGGCCTTGGAGGCTCGAGCCTCGCGGCGTTGGGCATGGCCCCAACACCGGCGTTCGCCGAGCAGGTGCGTCACTTCAAGCTGGCGCACACCAAAGAGACGCGCAATACCTGCCCCTACTGCTCGGTCGGCTGCGGCCTGATCCTATACAGCCAGGGTGACGCAGGCAAGAACGTCAAACAGAACATCATCCACATCGAGGGCGACGCCGATCATCCGGTCAACCGCGGCACCCTGTGCCCGAAAGGCGCTGGGTTGCTGGACTTTATCCACAGCCCAAACCGCCTGAAGTATCCCGAGGTGCGCAAGCCGGGCAGTAATGAATGGACGCGGGTCAGCTGGGACGAAGCGCTCGATCGGGTGGCGGGGCTGATGAAGGCTGACCGCGACGCCAATTTCATCGAGAAGAACGCCCAGGGCCAGACCGTCAACCGCTGGCTCACCACGGGTTTTCTCGCCGCTTCCGCTGCCTCCAGCGAAGCCGGCTACCTGACCCACAAGGTCGTTCGCTCACTGGGCATGCTGGGGTTCGATAACCAAGCGCGTGTCTGACATGGCCCGACGGTGGCAAGTCTTGCCCCGACGTACGGCCGTGGCGCCATGACCAACCATTGGTCGGATATCGCCAACGCGAATCTGATCCTGGTAATGGGCGGAAACGCAGCAGAAGCCCACCCTTGTGGCTTCAAATGGGTGACCGAAGCCAAGGCGCACAACCAGGCGCGGCTGATCGTGGTCGACCCACGGTTTACCCGTACCGCCTCGGTAGCCGATTACTACGCGCCGATCCGCACCGGTAGCGATATCGCCTTCATGGGCGGGCTGATCAACTACCTGCTGAGTAACGACAAGATCCAGCACGAGTACGTGCGCAACTACACCGATGTGTCGTTCATCGTCAAAGCCAACTATGGTTTCGAGGATGGCCTGTTCAGCGGTTACGACGCCGAAAAACGGGTATACGCCGACAAGTCCGGTTGGGGCTACGAGCTCGGCGCGGATGGCTTTGCCGTGGTCGATCCGACCCTGCAGCACCCACGTTGCGTGTACCAGCTGATGAAGCAGCACTACAGCCGCTATACCCCGGAGCTGGCCAGCATGACCTGCGGCATGCCGCAGGAGGCGATGATGAAGATCTGGGAAGAGATCGCCACCTGCTCGGTGCCGGGCAAGACCATGACCATCCTCTACGCGCTCGGCTGGACTCAGCATTCGATCGGCGCGCAGATCATCCGCAGTGCGGCCATGGTGCAGTTGCTGCTGGGCAACGTCGGCATGCCCGGTGGTGGGGTCAATGCCTTGCGCGGCCACTCCAATATCCAGGGCCTGACCGACCTGGGGCTGTTGTCCAACTCGCTGCCGGGCTACCTGACGCTGGCCGGCGATGCCGAGCAGGACTACGCCGCCTTCATCGACAAACGAGCGATGAAACCGCTGCGTCCGGGGCAGTTGTCGTACTGGCAGAACTACGGCAAGTTCCACGTCAGCCTGATGAAAGCCTGGTATGGCGCCAACGCCACGCTGGAAAACAACTGGGGCTACGACTGGCTGCCCAAGCTCGACGTGGGCTCCTACGACGTGCTGCGCATGTTCGAGATGATGAGCCAGGGTAAGGTCAACGGCTACCTGTGCCAGGGCTTCAACCCGATCGCCGCGCTGCCGGACAAGAACCGCGTTACAGCCGCCTTGGCCAAGCTCAAGTGGCTGGTGATCATGGACCCGTTGGCCACCGAGACCTCGGAGTTCTGGCGCAACGCCGGGCCGTTCAACGATGTCGACACGGCCAACATCCACACCGAAGTGATCCGCCTGCCGACCACCTGCTTTGCCGAGGAAGATGGCTCGCTGGTCAACAGTAGTCGCTGGCTGCAGTGGCACTGGAAGGGCGCCGATGGCCCTGGCGAGACGCGCACGGACGTGCAGATCATGAGCGAGCTGTTCCTGCGTCTGCGTCAGCGTTACCAGAGCGAGGGCGGCGCCTATCCTGATCCGCTGCTAAACATCAGTTGGCCGTACAAGATCGCCGACGAGCCTTCGCCTGAGGAGCTGGCCAAAGAGATGAACGGCTGGGCGATCACCGATCAGACCGACGCGACCGGTACCCTGGTCAAGGCAGGCCAGCAGTTGGCCGGGTTTGGCCTGCTCAAGGATGATGGCAGCACCGCTTCTGGTTGCTGGATCTTCAGCGGTAGCTGGACCGAGCAGGGCAACCAGATGGCTCGGCGCGACAACAGTGATCCGTTCGGCATGCACCAGGCGCAAGGCTGGGCCTGGGCCTGGCCGGCCAACCGGCGGATTCTCTACAACCGCGCCTCCAGCGACCCGCAAGGCAAACCGTGGGATCCAGAGAAAAAACGCCTGGTGTGGTGGAACGGTAGTGCTTGGACTGGCACCGATGTGCCGGACTTCGCGGTGGCCTCGCCTCCAGAGGCCGGGATGAACCCGTTCATCATGAACCCCGAAGGGGTGGCGCGTTTCTTTGCCATCGACAAGATGGCCGAGGGGCCATTCCCCGAGCACTACGAACCGTTCGAGACGCCAATTGGCATCAATCCGCTGCACCCGCAAAACAAGAAGGCCACCAGCAACCCGGCCGGGCGCATCTTCGATTCGGTGTGGGACACCCTGGGTACGCATCAAGAGTTCCCGTATGCGGCGACCACCTACCGGCTGACCGAGCACTTCCACTTCTGGAGCAAGCACTGCCGGCTCAATGCCATTGCCCAGCCCGAGCAATTCGTCGAGATCGGCGAGGTGCTGGCCAATGAGAAGGGCATCAAGGCTGGCGATCGGGTGCGGGTGTCGAGCAAGCGTGGGCATATCGAGGCGGTGGCGGTGGTGACCAAGCGGATTCGTCCGCTCAAGGTCAACAACCAGACCGTGCACCAGATCGGCATCCCGTTGCACTGGGGCTTCACCGGCACCACCCGCCACGGCTACCTGACCAATACCCTGGTGCCGTTCCTCGGTGATGGCAACACCCAGACGCCGGAGTCCAAGTCGTTCCTCGTCAACGTGGAGAAAGTCTGATGGCCAGCCAAGACATCATCGCCCGCTCGGCCACCACCACCGCGCCGTCTTCGATTCGCCAGCTGGAAGAAGTCGCCAAGCTGATCGACACCACCAAGTGCATCGGCTGCAAGGCTTGCCAGGTGGCGTGTTCGGAGTGGAACGAATTGCGTGACGAGGTCGGCCACAATCACGGCACCTACGACAATCCACAAGACCTGAGCGCAGAAACCTGGACCCTGATGCGCTTCACCGAGCACGAGCGTGACGACGGCAACCTGGAGTGGCTGATCCGCAAGGATGGCTGCATGCACTGCGCCGATCCCGGCTGCCTGAAGGCCTGCCCCAGCCCGGGGGCAATCATCAAGCACGCCAATGGCATCGTCGACTTCAACCAGGACCACTGCATCGGCTGCGGCTATTGCATCACCGGCTGCCCGTTCAATATCCCGCGCATTTCGCAGAAAGACCACAAGGCCTATAAGTGCACCTTGTGCTCGGACCGCGTCAGCGTGGGCCTCGAGCCGGCCTGCGTGAAAACCTGTCCGACCGGAGCGATCGTGTTTGGCAGCAAGGATGAGATGAAGGTGCATGCCGCCGAGCGCATCGTCGACCTCAAGTCACGTGGCTTCGACAATGCTGGGTTGTACGACCCCGATGGCGTCGGTGGCACCCATGTGATGTACGTGCTGCACCACGCCGACACGCCACGGTTGTATGCCGGCTTGCCGGACCAGCCAGTGATCAGCCCGCTGGTCGGGCTGTGGAAGGGCATCAGCAAGCCGCTGGCGCTGCTGGCCATGGGCGCGGCAGTGCTGGCGGGTTTCTTCCACTACGTGCGGGTCGGCCCGCAGCGGGTCGAGGAGGATGAACATCCTGCGCCTGTGGATAACAGCGTCCACCAGGTAGACCCGGCGGTACACGTGTATGACCCGACCAAGCCCGGCGGACCAGGGGAGCAGCGGCCATGAACCAGCGTGAGCACAAACCAATCCTGCGCTACAACGCCAACGAACGGACCAACCACTGGATCGTCGCGATCCTGTTCTTCATGGCTGGGCTGTCGGGGCTGGCGCTGTTTCATCCGGCGCTGTTCTGGCTCAGTCATCTGTTCGGTGGCGGGCCGTGGACACGCATCCTGCACCCGTTCCTGGGCGTGGCGATGTTCGTGTTCTTCCTCGGCCTGGTGGTGCGCTTCTGGCGCGCTAACTTCATCACCGCCAATGACCGCCTGTGGCTGCGGCGTATCGACCGGGTGATGCTCAACAAAGAAGAAGGGGTGCCACCGATTGGCAAGTACAACGCCGGGCAGAAGCTGCTGTTCTGGACCTTGTTGCTGTGCATGCTGGTATTGCTGCTCAGTGGCGTGGTGATCTGGCGTGCGTACTTCAGCCATTTCTTCGACATTGGTGCGATTCGCCTGGCGAGCCTGGCCCATGCCTTTGCCGGTTTTGTGCTGATACTCAGCATCATCGTGCACATCTACGCCGGCATCTGGATCAAGGGCTCGGTCGGCGCCATGCTGCATGGCTGGGTCAGCCGCGCCTGGGCACGCAAGCATCATGAACTGTGGTACCGGGAGGTGACCGGCGACAAGCCGCCACCAGTGCCCGGCAGAAAAGAAGGGTGAGCGCTTGAGCACGATACTTGAACCTGGGCAGATCGAGGCGGCAGCGACCACCCCACCGTTCATCCATCTGCCCTCTGCCGATGTCTTCAGCCTGCGCGCGGCGCGCCTGGAGCAGTTGGCTGAAGGGCATGCATTGGGCGCTTACCTGCGCTTGATCGCTCGGCTGTGTCGGATTCAGCAACAGCTGCTGCTGGCTCCGCCAAGCGGCCTGCCGCTGGCCGAGGAGCGCCAGCGCCTGTGCATAAGTCATGGCCTGCCGCCGCTGGCGGCGGACAGCCTGGTGCGC
Organism: Pseudomonas sp. xss_2; assembly: GCF_043104195.1. NCBI lineage: Bacteria > Pseudomonadati > Pseudomonadota > Gammaproteobacteria > Pseudomonadales > Pseudomonadaceae > Pseudomonas > Pseudomonas sp. xss_2. The sequence continues at coordinate 38,275 of NZ_JBICKL010000071.1, read as the reverse complement.
GAAGGGCCTTGGCTAGTGTGGCTGCAGGCCTTGCTTGAGCGCTTCGACGAGCAGGGCAGTGGCCCGCTGGCAGATGCGTTGAAGGCGCTACGCTTGAGCGATCAGCCCAAGCTCAAAAGCTGGGGCATTGCCTTGTTGGGTGGTCAGTACGACCTGGTGCCGGCAGCGCTGGTGCCGTTCATAGGCGCGGCGCTGCAGGCGGCATGGACGTATTGGTTGCTGAACCTGCCTAGCCACGAACTCAAGCCCGCAGACAGCCTCGGCCAATGCCCGGCCTGTGGCTCGCTCGCGATGGCGGGAGTTGTGCGCAACCGCGGCCGGCATAACGGCCTGCGCTATCTGGCCTGCTCGCTGTGTGCCTGCGAATGGCATGTGGTGCGGGTCAAGTGTGTGTACTGCGACTCAAGCAAGGATCTGCGCTACAGCAGCCTGGAAGATGACCGCCATGCCCCCGGCAAGGCGCCGCTGCGGGCGGAGTGCTGTCCGGGCTGTAATGTCTATTTGAAACAGTGCTACTTGGAAAATGACGCTGTTGCTGAGCCCTTGGCCGATGATCTGGCCAGCCTGGCGCTGGACATGCGTCTGGATCAGGAAGGCTTCCAGCGGCTGGCGCCGAACCTGCTGCTGGCGCCGGGTTGAGGGGGAGTGTCTACACTGCAGGATCGGGTCGCCCCATTCGCGGGCAAGCCCGCTCCCACAGGGATCTGTGCTGACTTTGAATACATCAGGGTGCCCCAGGGCTTCTGCTGATTTTTCAATACAGCACAGGGCCTGTAGGAGCGGGCTTGCCCCGCGGTTGGGGCCAGAACAGACACCGCTCAAGCAAGGTCCCCGCATGCCTGCCAGCTTCGCCGCAAACACCCTGCGCTTACCCTCCGTTGATACGCTGTTGCGCCATCCAGCCTGTCACCCGCTGCTCGACCGCCACGGCCGCGACGCCACCCTGGCCACCTTGCGCCAACTGCTCGACGACCTGCGCGAGCCCGCCCAGCTAAGCCAGCTCAGCCCCGCCGAGCTGTCCGCTGAAGTGCTCCTCGGCCGCGCAGGCGAGCGTCTGACCATCCAGCAACAAAGCCGGGTTCGCCGCGTGTTCAACCTCACCGGCACGGTCCTGCACACCAACCTCGGCCGCGCGCTGCTACCCGAGGAGGCCATCGAGGCCATGCAAGCCGCCGCCCGCTACCCGCTCAACCTCGAATTCGACCTGGCCAGCGGCAAGCGCGGCGACCGCGACGACTTGATCGAAGGCTTGATCCGCGAGCTCACCGGCGCCGAAGCGGTCACCGTGGTCAACAACAATGCCGCCGCCGTGCTGCTGGCGCTCAACAGCCTCGGCGCGCGCAAAGAAGGGATCATTTCCCGTGGCGAGTTGATCGAAATTGGCGGCGCCTTCCGCATCCCCGACATCATGGCCCGCGCCAACGTGCGCCTGCACGAAGTCGGTACCACCAACCGCACCCACGCCCGCGACTACGAGGCGGCGATCAACCCACGCACCGGCCTGTTGATGCGCGTGCATTGCAGCAACTACAGCATCCAGGGCTTCACCACTCAGGTGCCCACCGCACAGCTGGCGCAGATTGCCCAGCAACACGGCCTGCCGCTGCTCGAAGACCTGGGCAGCGGCAGCGTGCTCGACCTGACCCGCTGGGGCCTGCCCGCCGAGCCGACCGTGCGCCAGGCCCTGGCCGATGGCGCCGATATCGTCACCTTCAGTGGCGACAAGCTGCTCGGCGGCCCGCAGGCCGGCATCATCGTCGGCCGCCAGGCGTTGATCGCCAAGATCAAGAAGAACCCGCTCAAGCGCGCCCTGCGTGTCGACAAGATCACCCTGGCAGCGCTGGAAGCGGTGCTGGCGCTGTACCGCAACCCTGATCGCCTGGCCGAACGCCTGCCCAGCCTGCGCCTGCTGACCCGTCCGCAGGCTGAAATCCATGCCCAAGCCGAGCGCCTGGCACCGGCACTGGCAGCTCAGTTAGGCGCGCAATGGATGGTAACTGTGCAAGCGTCCCTGGGCATGATCGGCAGTGGTAGCCAGCCTGTGGCGCGGCTGCCCAGCGCGGCGTTATGCCTGCGCCCACAAACCTCGAAGAAGCTCCGCGGACGCAGCCTGCATGCTCTTGAACGAGCCTTGCGCAGCTTGCCGGTGCCGGTGCTTGGACGCATCGACGACGACGCGCTGTGGCTCGACCTGCGCCAGCTGGACGACGAACAGCAATGGTTGGCGCAACTGCCTGCATTGCAAGGAGGGCCGCTGCAGTGATCGTCGGCACCGCCGGGCATATCGACCACGGCAAGACCGCGCTGCTTCAAGCCCTGACCGGCCAGGCGGGCGATCAGCGCCAGGAAGAGCGCGCCCGGGGCATGACCATCGACCTGGGCTACCGCTATGCGGCGTTGGCCGACGGTGCGCCACTGACCGGCTTCATCGATGTGCCGGGACATGAGCGATTTATCCACAACATGCTTGCCGGCGCCCAGGGCATCGACCTGGTGTTGCTGGTGGTCGCTGCCGACGATGGGGTCATGCCACAGACCCGCGAGCACCTGGCGATCATCGAACTGCTCGGCATTCCCCTGGCGCTGGTGGCAATTACCAAGTGCGACCGAGTCGAGCCACAGCGGGTGCATGAGGTACAGGCACAGGTGGCAGCGCTGCTGGCGCCGGGGCCTTATGCCCAAGCGCAGCAATTTCTCGTCTCCAGCATCAGCGGCGCAGGCATTGCTGAATTGCGCCAGGCCCTGCAAGCGGCGCAGGTAAGGGTCAGCCAACGCAGTATCCAGGGCGGTTTTCGCCTGGCGGTGGACCGGGCGTTCTCCATTGCCGGGGCCGGGATCGTGGTGACCGGCACGGCGCTGGCCGGGCGGGTCAGCGCGGGCGATACCCTGTTGCTCGGCAAGTCGGCCAAAGCGGTGCGAGTGCGTGGCCTGCATGCGCAGAATCAGCCCGCGTTGGTTGCCGAGGCTGGCCAGCGGGTGGCGTTGAACATCGCCGGCGAGCGTCTGGCCCTGGAGCAGATCCATCGCGGCGACTGGCTGGTGGCCGACTGGCTGCATGCACCGAGCGTACGGGTGGATATCGAACTTTTCCTGCTGCCGGGTGAGACGCGGCCGTTCGAGCATTTCAGCCCGGTGCATGTGCACCTCGGCACCCAGGACGTCACTGCGCGGGTGGCCTTGCTGGAGGGCGAGCAGCTACGGCCTGGGCAGCGCATGTTCGCCCAGTTACAGCTCAATGCGCCGTTGCAGGCGGTGCAGGGTGATCGTCTGGTACTGCGCGACCAGCGTGCGCAGCGGACTCTTGGCGGGGGCCGCGTGCTCGATCCTTTCGCGCCGAGCCGGCAGCGGCGCAGTGAGCTGCGCCTGCGTCAACTGGCGGTGTTGCGCGACGCCGAGGACGTGGAGCAAGCCTTGCCGGCACTGCTCGATGCAGCGCCCGCAGGCCTCGATCCGCAGCGGCTGGAACGCCAGTTCAATCGTCGACGTGACAGCTGGTGCTTGCCTGAGGCGGTGCAGGTGATCGCTACCCGGCAAGGGCCACTGCTGTTCGCCAAGGCCCAGTGGCAAGCATTGAAACAGCACGTGCGGGAGCAGTTGGCGCGGTTTCATGAGCAAGAGCCCGATCAACTGGGCCCCGACCGGGATCGCCTGCGCCGTTTCGTCGCCTTGCCGTTGGAGCGAGCGGCCTTCGTCAGTCTGCTCGAAGAGTTGTTGAGCGAGGGTGCCATCGCCAGCAGTGGGCCGTGGCTGCACTTGCCGGATCACCAAGTGCAACTGAGCGCGGCGGATGCGGCGTTGTGGGCGCAACTAGAGCCGCTGATGCTCAACGGTGAGTTCGATCCGCCCTGGGTCAGGACGCTCGCGCAAGCCGAGCAGCGCGAAGAGGCCGAGGTGCGCTTGCTATTGCGCAAGCTGGCGAGGTTGGGCCTGGTACATCAGGTGGTGCGCGATCTGTTCTATCCTCAGGCGACGCTGCGGCGCATGGCCGACCTGCTGTTGCAGCATTCGGCGGGGAATCCTATCGTGCAGGTGGCAGCGTTTCGCGACAGGTTGGGTATTGGTCGCAAGCGCAGTGTGCAGATACTGGAATATTTCGATCGGATTGGCCTGACCCGCCGGGTTGGCGATCAGCGCCAGATTCGCCTCGATAGCGGGTTGGCCCAGCAGCAGAACGGGCACTGAGTTCATGGAAGGCAATCGCGCCCGGTGGCGCGGCCGGGCTTCAAACCCGGTTGGGGGCGGCAGCCGTTCCCGGGCAGGTTCGACTCCCGCTGCCTTCCGCCATTTCAATTTTCCGCAGAGATTGGTGCGGGTTTGCCCGGGCCCACAGTGGCGTTGGCAAAGGCGCTATCGCGGGGCAAGCCCGCTCCCACGATAGGTTAGTACCACTTCACGAGCTCAAGCCCGCTCGCCGCACAGGTCCAGGGCAAACCAGTGCTCCGCCGCCTGCACATCCAAGCCGGCCCCGAGCAGCCCGAACAACTTGCCCAGCGCTGCCTCTCGGGTCATGCCGCCACCGCTGACCAAGCCGGTATCACGCAGCCGGCTTCCGGCTGCATAGGTATCGAACACCACCGAGCCGATCGGACACTGGCTGATTGCAACGATCATCACTCCGCCCTGACGTGCGTCATGCAGCGCATCGAGCAACGCCTGATCATCCGAAGGCCCAGTGCCGCTGCCATAGCACTCCAGCACCAGCCCCTGCACGCCGCTGTCGAGCAGCCCACGCAGATGCTCGGCCTGCAACCCCGGAAACACCGGCAGCACGGCCAGCTTCACCGGCTGGCGCGGCTGGCGATAATCCAGCACCGCCGGAGTCGCCTCGGCCCGCTCGCCATCACGATGACGGGGCAGGGCGGCAAACGCATCGAACGCCTCGCTGCGCAGCTTGGAGGCGCGGCAGCCATGGAGCAGCTGACCGTGGAAGTACAGCTGCACACCCTCTTCCAGACCGCTTTCAAACAGGCGCAGCGCGCCGATCAGGTTGTCCCAGGCATCGCTGTCGGGGGCGCCTGCGGGCAACATCGAGCCGGTCAGTAGCACCGGCGTGGGCAGGCCAAGCAACAAAAACGACAGCGCCGCAGCGCTATAGGCCAGGGTGTCGGTGCCATGCAGCACCAGCACGCCGTCATGGCCATTGCGCTCCACCGCTTCGACGATGGCGTCGCGCATCGCCAGCCAGTTGGCTTGCTGCATGTTGGCGCTGTCGAGCAGCGGGTTCATTTCACGCAGGGTCCACTGCAACTGCGGCGCATCGCTGCGCTGGGCCAGGTGCTCACGCATCCGCGCCTCGAAACCACCAGCCGGGGCCAGGCCCTCGGCGGTCTCGAGCATGCCGATGGTGCCACCGGTGTAGAGGACCAGAAGATTCTTGACTGCACGCATGGGAGCATTCCGTAGCGGTGAGCTGGGCAGGGGCAGCCGCCCGCGAACGGGGCGGCTGGCAGGGGAGGATATCAGTGCTGAGTCTGCGCTTGGCCTACTGCGTTGTCAGCGGTTGTTTCAGCCTGGCCGGGTACAGGCCAGGCGGCGCGATCCAGGTCCAGATCGGGGAACTTGCTGGAGTCGAACACCGGCTGCTTGATCCCGGCCTTGCGCTGGGCGTCGTAGTCGCGCATCACCCGCAGGCCGATCTTGAACAGCAGGGCCAGGGCGATCAGGTTGACGAAGGCCAGGCAGGTCATGGTGATATCGGCGAAGGCGAATACGGTCGACAAGTCCTGCATCGAGCCCCACACCACCAACGCCAGAACCAGGCCGCGGAAGCCCAGCAGCACAACGCGATTGCGGCTGAGGAACTGCAGGCTGTTCTCACCCAGGTAGTAGTTGTAGAGGATGCAGGTGAAGACGAACAGCGACAGCGCGACGCTGACGAACAGGCGGCCCCAGTCACCGACCACGGCGGCCAGCGAGTTCTGGGTCAGGACGATGCCGTCACCCTCGAAACCCGGGGTGTAGAAGCCCGACAGCAGGATCAGCAGTGCGGTGCAGGTGCAGATCACGAAGGTGTCGAGGAACACGCTGAAGGCCTGGACCACGCCTTGCGCGCCTGGGTGCTTCACGGCAGCGACGGCCGCCACGTTAGGGGCGCTGCCCAAGCCCGCTTCGTTGGCGAATACGCCACGCTTCACGCCCATGACGATTGCGCTGCCGAGCAGGCCGGCAAACGCAGGATCAAGGCCGAAGGCGCTCTTGAAGATGGTTTCCAGCATGGCCGGCACGTGTTCGATCTGGGTGCCGATCACGTACAGGGTTACGCCGATGTAGGCCAGGGTCTTGATCGGTACCAGCAAGTCCGACACTGCGGCGATGCGCTTGATGCCGCCGATGAAGGTCAGGGCCAGCAGCACGGCGAGGACGATACCGGTGTGTTTCGGATCGAAGGCAAAGGCGTTCTGCAGCGAATGGGTCACGGTGTACGACTGCAGGCCGATGAAGGCGAAGCCGTAGGTGACCAGCAGCAGGATCGAAAACACGATGGCCATGTTCTTGCGCTTCAGGCCATGCAGGATGTAGTACGCCGGGCCGCCGCGGTACAGGCCATCGCCATCGGCGCGCTTGTAGACCTGGGCCAGGGTGCACTCGAAGAAGCTGCTGGACATGCCCACCAGAGCGGTCACCCACATCCAGAACACCGCACCGGGTCCGCCGAGGGTCACTGCGATGCCGACACCGGCGATGTTACCGGCGCCAACGCGACCGGCGAGGCTCAGCATCAGCGCCTGGAACGAGCTCAGTTGCCCAGCCTGGCCGCGCAGGGATTCCTTGAACACACCGAACATGTGGCCGAAGTGGCGGAATTGGACGAACCGCGAACGGATGGTGAAGTAGCTACCGAGCCCGACGATCAGGACGATGAGCAGTTTCCCGGACAGGAAATCGTTAAGTGCTTCGAGCATTGGCAAATGACCTCGATTCTTATTCTTCGCGTGGAAAGACACGGGCGGCAACGACGCACCGCTTTTCGTTGGGGCGCATGGTTGGCCATGACAAGAGTGGTTACAATTTCGCGGGTTGCTCTGACTTGATGCGACTTGATGCTAGACTTGCATCACTCGCATCAGCTGGAACTCGATTCATGAGCGATCATTTCGCTAACAACCTCAAATTGGCCTGCAGCCACTACCGCTCTATTTCGGAGGTTTGCCGGCAGCTGTCGATCAACCGCGCGCAGTTCAACAAGTACCTGAGTGGGCAGAGCCGTCCGACGGCTTACAACCTCAAGCGCATTGGCGATTTCTTCGGGGTTGAGGATTACGAGCTGAATTTGCCCCCCGAGCAGTTCGCCCGGCTGATCGGCGCGCGCATTCCGTCGGAGCACAGCGGCCAGCACGACCCGATCAGCGAGCTGTTCAAACCGCTGCATGAGCATGCCGGCAACCTGTCGCGGTACTGCGGCTATTACTTCGAATACTCCAACTGCATGTCGGTGCCGGGCTCGATCCTGGTTTCGCTGGTGCACCTGCGTGAAGAGCGCGGCAGCTTCTTGTTCGAGCGCCAGGAGCGCCAAGAGCGCAGCAGTGCCACTGACGTGCACGCCGAAGTACGCTGCCGCTACCTGGGGGCGGCGTTTCAACTACAGGACCGGGTGTTTCTCATCGACTACGAGTCGCTGACCCTCAACGAGATGAGCCAGACCATCCTCATCCCCAGCTTCAAGAGCCGCATCACCCGCCTCAATGGGCTCAAGACCGGGGTTTCCAGTGGCGACCGACGTAACCCCGCCTGTACCCGGGTGGTATGGGAGTTCCTCGGCGAGGAGATCAACCGCATCAACGCCTATCGCCAGGTCAAACTGTATCGCCCGGATGACCCACGGATCGATGACGACGTACGCGAGCGGCTTAGCGTCGGGCCGTTGAGCAATGGCTTGTTCGAGATCGAGTGAGCGTGCTCAATCGCGGATGAACGCCGCCACCACTTCGGCGACTTGATCGGCCACCTGCGGCGCATCGCGCAGATGCGCGGCGATGCCATGGTCGCAGTCGGTCAGTAGCAGACACTCCACGTGCGGCGCCGGCACCGAGCGCACCAGCGCGTGGGTGACTTCTTCCGGGATCGGGCTGTAGCGCTGCACCCCAGACAACCAGCGGGTGCCTGCCGACGTGCCTGGGCCTTGGCCGAAGGCCTTGGAGTTGAGCCCATCGTACTCACCGATCACCAGCAGTACCCGGCCCTGGAACTGGCGCAGGAACCCATAGCTGTCGCAATCGAGGAAGGCGTAGGGCTGGCGGATCGCGGCGCTGAACGCCGGGCCGAAGGGCGCCTGGTGTGCGGCGTCCGGATACACCGCAGGACAGATCAGCACCAGTTTGCGCACCGCGGGTAGCTGCGCCGCCATCTTCAGGGCAATCGCCCCGCCCAGGCTGTGGCCAATCAAGGTGTCGCACTGCTCGGCGATATGCCGATGAAAGCGCAACGCCTCGGCCAGGTTGATGGCCAGCGAAGGTGCCAGGGCGCCTGGTTCGCTGGCCCGGCTATGGCCGGACAGATTGCCGGTCAGCGAGCCGATACCCTGCTGCTGCAAGCGGTACAGCAGCGGATTGAGCCGGGTGAAGTCCGAGCGGGCACCCCCGACCACAAAAACTGACGGTGCCTGTTCGGCATCCGCGAGCAGCATTCGCGCCTGCTGGCGGTAGCTGTCGAATGCCTCTTCGATGAACCGTTCCGCACCGGGGGCAGGCTCGTCGTATTGCCAGCAAGCGCGTTGTTCAGCGGTGGCTGTGAGATCCATCCCTCTCTCCTACAGGTTTCAGCCGCGTACCAGCAGCGGATCTTCGTTGATTACCAGCGGTTTGGCGAACGCAGAATAGCCGAACAGCCGTACTAACAGACGGCGGCCGTCTTGTAGCGTGTTGCGCCCGTGCAGTGCGCGGCTGTTATTGACCAACAGGGCAGTATCGGCATGCAGCACGAAGGGAATTGGCAAGGCTTCGCTGACCAGCGTTTGAAGCGCCTCGAAAGCCTGCGCCGCCGCCTTGCTGGCGTACTTACTGAGGCTAAAGCGGCTAGCGTTGTAGCGCATGGCGAAGCCACCATCTGGGTCGAACTGCAGCAAGGAGGTGGCAGCCCTGGCTTCAACGTCCTGCTGCGTCTGCCCGTGGTGGCGGGTTTTTAGCTCGAAAGATGCCGATGTCAGCGCCAGGGTGTGCACGCTGCTTAGCTGTTCGATGATGCCGCGTAGCGGAATGATGTGGGTGGGTTCATCGGCGGGGTTCCAGCGGGCGGTAATAATCAGCGCGGAGGGCGCCGGGGAGCTTCCCTGGCAGGCGACTACCGAACACTGATAGGGCGCGTCGGTATGCGGGTCGAGGGATACGCCTGTGTGGGCAGCCGCGCGGGGTGCTGGGCCGGTGCCCTTATGGCGCGAAGGGACGTTGGCCTGGCCAGTGAAGTTGCCGATCAGCCTGACCTGCTTGCCGTCATTGTCGCTGTCGAAGGCAAACGCCCGATAGCGCACCATCTCCAGCAACAGTTGGTTGCGCGAAGCCAGGTACAGGCAGCGGGTGCTGCGTTCCAGGGTGGATAATTCAGGGAGCCTGGACGGCAGCGGATCGCTAAAAGGGCAGGGCATCTGCGAGTACATCAACGCTGCCAGCCTGCCTTGGGCAAAGCGCTTGAGTACGTTGCGCTGGCTGGGATGAAGCTGGCGTTCCAGGCGCTGTGCCCATGTGCGGGCGAGCTGGGCCACGCCGGGGGTTTGCGGTCCGCCCAGATTAGCGAGGGCTTGGCAGGCTGCGACCAAGGCCTGGGCTTGCGTGGGCTCAAAGCTTAGGTAGGCGAATTCCGAATCCTGCATGTGCAAACATTCCTTGTTACTACTGTTTTTCGGTAATCCCGCCTGTCGAGCATCAGGCAGGCTGCCTAAATACCGTCAAGGGAGAGAACTAACTATTGGGCGCTGGAAATGCTTGGCGCGGTAGTCAGCTCATTCCGCTGGGGCTATAGGGCGTTTCCTACGGTGCAAAGTGGCAAGTCCAGGGGCTTGAGTCGGCAGGGGCGATTGCGCAGTTACCGCGCTCAAGTTGGACTTCCCCTGCTGGAAACCGCAAAATGCTTTCTTTCCTTTTATCGACCTGAGCGGACCTTTAGACCCTATGCGTATGCGCCTGATGCTGTTGGGTGGTGGCAATGCCCTCGGGCAAGCGCTGATTCGTCTCGGGGCCGAGGAGGACATCGGATTCCTGGCGCCGCGCCCGCCGGAAAAAGGCTGGGATCCGGCCAGCCTGACCCTGCTGCTGGATGAACATCGCCCCGATGTGGTGATCAACCTCGCCTATTACTTCGACTGGTTCCAGGCCGAGTCGGTCAGCGAACAGCGGCTTACCCAGCAAGAACGCGCGGTGGAGCGCCTGGCCGAGCTGTGCCAGCACCACGAGATGATCCTCGTCCAGCCTTCCAGCTATCGCGTGTTCGATGGCTCGCGGGCCACCGCCTACAGCGAAAAAGACGAGCCGGTGCCGCTGGGCACCCGTGGCCAGGCGCTGTGGCGCATCGAGCAGAGCGTGCGGGCGACCTGCCCGCAGCATGTGCTGCTGCGCTTCGGTTGGGTGCTGGACGAGAGCATCGACGGGGCCTTGGGCCGCTTCCTGACCCGCGCCGAGCAACCGCAGGAGTTGCTCCTGGCGGACGATCGCCGTGGCAATCCTACCCCGGTGGACGATGCTGCGCGGGTCATCCTCTCGGTGATCAAGCAGCTCGACTGCGATGCGCCGCTGTGGGGCACCTATCACTACGCTGGCAACGAAGCGACCACGCCGCTGGCGCTGGGGCAGGCTATCCTCAGTGAGGCGCAGCAGTGGCACAAGCTGGCCGTGCAGGCGCCGACCGCGCAGGCCCACGCGGCCCGCCCGGATGCCAGCGAAGAGCCGCAGAATGCGGTGCTGGCCTGCAAGAAAATCCTCCATACCTTTGGTATCAAGCCACGCGCCTGGCGCGCCGGCTTGCCGCCCCTACTGGACCGTTTCTACCGACATGGCTGATGCTCCCATCCTGATCACCGGCGGTGCCGGCTTCATCGGCTCGCACTTGTGCGATGCATTGCTGGATAAAGGCTACGCCGTGCGCATTGTCGACGATCTCTCCACTGGCAAGCGCGCCAACCTACGCCTGGATCATCCCAAGCTTGAACTGATCGAAGGTGATGTGGCCGACGCTGCACTGGTTGCCCGCGCGGCCAGCGGTTGCCGTGCAGTGGTGCACCTGGCCGCCGTGGCTTCGGTGCAGGCCTCGGTCGACGACCCAGTAAAAACTCATCAGAGCAACTTCATCGGCACGCTGAACGTCTGCGAAGCGATGCGTCTGAATGGCGTGCGCCGGGTGCTGTTCGCCTCCAGCGCGGCGGTGTATGGCAACAATGGCGAAGGGCAGTCGATTGTCGAGGATACGCCCAAGGCACCGTTGACGCCCTACGCTGTGGATAAGTTGGCCAGCGAGCAATACCTGGACTTCTACCGTCGCCAGCATGGCCTGGAGCCGGTGGTGTTTCGCTTCTTCAATATCTTCGGGCCACGCCAGGATCCATCCTCGCCTTACTCGGGGGTGATCAGCATCTTCAGTGAGCGTGCCACTCAAGGTAAGCCGATTACCGTGTTCGGCGATGGCGAGCAGACTCGCGATTTTCTCTATGTCGGCGATCTGGTCCAGGTGATGGTCCAGGCGCTGGAGCAGGAGCAGGTCGAGGAGGGCGCGGTGAACATCGGCCTGAACCAGGCGACTTCGCTGAACCAGTTGTTGGCGGCGCTCAAGCAGGTGGTGGGCAGCTTGCCTGAAGTCAGTTACGGCGCGGCGCGTTCGGGTGATATCCGCCATTCGCGGGCGGATAACCAGCGGTTGTTGGCGCGGTTCGCGTTTCCTGAGCCGACGCCAATCGTTGTCGGGTTGGCGCGGTTGTTGGGTAAAGGCTGAGATTTCAGGGCCGCCGAGCGGCCCCAAAACCTAATGCCGCACCGTACGCCTCAGACAATCCTCAGGCGCAAGTGCCCGCCCATCCTTAGCCCGCACCTGTAACACCTCTACCGGCTGCCCCTGAGCGCTGTCCAACAATTGCGATCGCACTTCCCCCGCCTCGAACAGAAACCGCTCCCCCCACTGGCGCATTCCAACCACGATCGGAAACACCGAGCGGCCTTTCTCGGTCAGTACGTATTCCTTGTAGGCACTGCCATCCGAGGCCGGTTGCAACTGCAGCAATCCACTCTCCAGCAACAGTTTCAACCGTGAGGCGAGGATGTTCTTCGCCAGACCCAGGTTTTTCTGAAACTCACTGAAGCGCCGCAGGCCGTCGAAAGCATCGCGCAGAATCATCAGCGCCCATCGATCACCAATCACCTCGAGGGCTCGGGCCACCGGGCATTGTTTATTTTGTGGGTCGAGCATGAGCCAAGCCTTCTCTTCAGTTCTGGTTGCAGATTAAAACCAGGTTTGCTAGAAAGCCAGCATGTGGTTTCATTTTGAAACCAGATTGGCAAGGTAGTGCACATGTCTTCGATCCAGTCTACGACCGTCGGCCAAATCCCGCTGAGCCGCTCCCTGACGCTATTGCTCGCCGCGACCTGCGCCTTGGCTGTGGCCTCGGTGTATTTCTCTCAACCATTGCTGGAGTCGATGGCTGTCAGCCTAGGCGTAGCGACAGCCCGGATCGGACTGGTGGTGGGGGCGACCCAGGCCGGTTATGCGCTGGGGCTGCTGCTGGTGGTTCCGCTGGGCGATCTGTTCGACCGCAAGCGCCTGATTCTTTCGCAGTTGCTGCTCTCGGCGTTGGCCCTGCTGGCTGTTGGCATGGCGATGGACTGGGCGCTGCTGCTGATAGCCATGAGCATGCTCGGCCTGATGGCGGTGCTGGTGCAGGTGGTCGTGGCCCATGCCGCGACCTTGGCCACCCCCGCCGAGCAGGGACGGGCCGTGGGTACGGTCACCAGTGGCGTGGTGCTGGGGATTTTGCTAGCGCGCCTGGTTGCAGGTGTGACGGCCGATCTGGCCGGTTGGCGCAGCGTATATTTCGCCGCTGCCGGGTTGACTGTGCTGATGGCCTGCCTGCTCTGGCAAACGCTGCCTAGCGCCAAGCCGGTGACAGCGTCAGTGAGTTACTTGCAGTTGTTGGCTTCGGTGCTGCGCATGTATCGACACGACCGCCTGTTGCGTCAGCGCGGTGCGTTCGCGCTGTTGATATTCGCCGCATTCAGCGTGATGTGGAGTGCCATGGTATTGCCGCTCAGTGCTGCACCACTGGCGTTGACCCATACCCAGATCGGTCTGTTCGGCCTGGCGGGAATTGCCGGGGCACTGGCCGCATCGGGCGCTGGACGTTTGGCCGATCAAGGCCACGGTCAGCGCACCACGGGGCTGGCCCTGGCGCTGTTGACGCTGGCGTGGATCCCCAGTGGATTGCTCGAACACTCGTTGCTGGCGCTGGTGTTGGGCGTGCTGCTGCTGGATTTCGCCGTGCAGGCGGTGCATGTCACTAACCAGACGCTGCTGTTGACTGGGCGGGGAGAGATGGCCAGCCGTTTGATCGGCGCCTACATGTGCTGCTACTCGGTAGGCAGTGGCCTGGGCGCAGTGGCGGCAAGTTGGGTGTATGCCCGCTGGGGTTGGCTTGCGGTGTGTGGACTGGGGGCGGGGTTCAGTGCACTGGCTTGGGGTTATTGGCTGTATCTGCGCCTACGCGGGGAGTAGAACGACACATGGCGGCCGCAGCCGCCATGTGAGGGCGATGGATCAGAACTTGTAGCCCAGGCCCACCATGTAGACCCATGGGTCTACATCCACGTCGACCTTGGTCTTGCTGTAGCCCAGTGCGGTTGGGCCATCGACGGTGGCCTTGGTGTCGATATCGACGTACCAGACCGAGGCGTTGACCAGCAGGTTGTCGGTGATCATGTAGTCCATGCCCAACTGGCCGGCCAGGCCCACCGAGTCTTGCAGCTTGAGGTTGCTGAAGCCCTGCTGTTTACGTTCGCTGCTCAGGTCTTCATCGAAGAACATGGTGTAGTTGATGCCCACGCCCACGTACGGCTGGAACTTCGAGCTTGGCTCCATCGGGAAGTACTGCAGCGACAGGGTCGGTGGCAGTTGCTTGATGTCCGCCAGCTTGCCGTCCAGGCCGCCGCCCAGGCCCTTGACGCCAACGGTGTGCTGGAACGGGGTGGCCGCCAGCAGCTCCAGGCCGATGTGATCGGTGAGCATGTAGGCGAAGGTCAGGCCCAATTGGGTATCGCTGTCCAGAGTAGCCTTGGTGCCCGAGACCTTGTTGCCGTCGAACTTCAGGTCGCCGCTATTTTCGTTGGGTGCGGTGGTGATGGCGCCGGCACGCAGGATGAAATCGCCCGCCTGGTGGGCGTGGGCAACAGGGGCTACGAGCGCCAGGGCAACGAGCGAGGCGCCGAGCAAGGACTTGTTCATGGAAGCTCCCAAAGGACGTTATTAAATGAGTAGTCCAATGGTACGGAGGCGTCTAAACCTAATGTTTGACCCAGCTCAAAGAACCGGCTTCACGAATCGCTAGCAGTTCTCATTTCAGCTCATAAGCGTAGATTTTCTCGGCTTCCATCTGATAGCCCGCATCGGCCAGCTCGCTGCTGCTGGCTTTGACCTGCATGCGCCCTTCGATCCAATAGGGCTGATAGAGGTCTTCGACGCGTACGCCCATCTCGCTGAAAATGTGCACGATCTGGTTCGACGGGGGTGGCGGTACATGGATGCACGCGCCGTAGTAGGGCACCAGCAGAAACTCGGTGGTGCGGCCCTCTTCGCTGACTTCCAGTGGCACGATGTAGCCGGGCAGTTTGACCTGCTGCTTGTCGAGTGCCTTGACCACTGGCGCGGCGGGGGCTTGTTGGCGCGCAGCGGGGGCGGCTTCGGCAGCCAGCGCGTCGCCGATCTGCGACAGGTCGTGCAGTGGCGTGAGCTGGGGCGGGATGACCGGGGCGCCTTCCGGGATCAGCGCCGGCCAGTCCAGCTCGCGCGGCTCTGCGGCCCAGGCTAGCGGCGTCAGCGCTATCAGCACCAGCAGCAACAGGATTTGCTGTGTGGCTGCCCGCCTGTGCGCGGGCTTGTCGAACTGTCGAACCGCAGCGAACAGGTGTGTAAGGTTCTGGATCATTGCCACTACTCAGAGATGAATCGACAAACCATCGGCCAGCGACTGCCGATAGGCACGCCAGGCTGGCACGCTACCCATCAGCAATGCCGCCCCAAGGATGATAGCCAGCAGCGTCCACTCATGTGCGCTGGGCCAGGCCAGTGGCAGGTACAAACCATAGTTGGCCTGCACATAGCCCTGGGCCAGGGCGATCCCGGCGTACAGTAGCCCCAGCCCGGCGGCAATACCGGCCACCGCCAGGGCCAAGGCTTCGAGCACCAGCAGGCCGGCGATATGCCAAGGCCGGGCGCCGACCGAACGCAAGATGGCCATCTCCCGCCGCCGTTCGTTGAGGCTGGTGAGGATGGCAGTGAGCATGCCGATCAACCCAGTCAGCACGACGAACAGCGACACCACGAACAAGGCCTGCTCGGCCGTGCCCATCAGGCTCCACAACTCCTGCAAGGCCACGCCTGGCAGGATCGCCAGCAACGGCTCAGTGCGGAACTCGTTGATCTCGCGCTGCAAACTGAAGGTGGCGATCTTGTTGTTCAGGCCCAGCATGAACGCGGTAATGGCAGCGGGCTGCAGGTCCATGGTCCGCGCTTGCTCGGCGCTGATCCTGCCGGCACCGCGTGCGGGCACGCCGTTGTGCCAGTCGATATGGATGGCCTCCATCCCGCCGAGGCTGATGTGCAAGGTGCGGTCCACTGGCGTGCCGGTGCGCTTGAGCACACCGACCACAGTGAACGGCTTGTCATCGTGCTTGACCAGGCTGATCGCCGCCACGCCGTGGGCCAGCACCAGTTTGTCGCCAAGCCCGTAGTGCAGCGCATCCGCCACTTCGGCGCCGAGCACCACCTCGAAGGGATCATCGGCGAACGCCCGGCCCTGGCTCAGTTCCAGGTGCTGGCGCCGACCGTATTGGTAATGGCTGAAGTAATCGCCCGTGGTGCCCATTACCCGGTAGCCGCGATGAGAGTCGCCCAGGGAGATCGGGATGGCCCACTTCACCCGTGGATCCTTGGCGTAATGCTGGTAGCTGTCCCAACGGATGTTGTTGGTGGCGTTACCGATGCGAAACACCGAGTACAGCAGCAAGTTGACCGACCCGGAGCGGGCGCCGACGATCAGGTCGGTGCCGCTGATGGTGCTGGCGAAACTGGCGCGGGCCTCGGTGCGCACGCGCTCGACGGCCAGCAGCAGGCACACCGACAGGGCAATCGCGAAAGCGGTCAGAAAGGCGGTGAAACGCCGGTTGGCCAGGCTGGCCAGGGCAAGGCGGAGCAGGTACATCAGGCCTCCCGGGGCTTGGCGGCGCGATTGAGTTCGGCCAGGGACAGGTGACGGTCGAACAGCGGTGCCAGGCTTTGGTCATGGCTGACGAACAGCAGGCTGGAGCCGGCCGCCCGGCATTCGTCGAACAGCAACCGGATGAACGCCTCGCGGGTATCGGCGTCCAGCGCCGAGGTCGGTTCGTCGGCGATCACCAGTTCAGGCTGGCCGATCAGCGCGCGCGCCGCCGCCACCCGTTGTTGCTGCCCGATCGACAGGGTGTCGGCACGTCGGGCGAGCAAGGCCGGATCGTCCAGCCCCAGGTGCGCGAGCAACACCGCAGCGGCCTGGTCGACGCTGCCGTGGCGCTGGCTGGCGCGTTCGGCACGACTGCGTGAGAAGCGACAAGGCAACTCGACGTTCTCGCGCACCGAGAGGAATGGCAGCAGGTTGAACTGCTGGAAAATGTAGCCGGTGTGATCGACCCGGAAGCGGTCGCGGGCGCCTTGGCTCAGTTCACCGAGGGCCTGGCCAAGCAGGCGAATGCTGCCTTGGCCGGGCAGGTTCACCCCGCCCAGCAAACCGAGCAGGGTGGTCTTGCCGCTGCCGCTGGGGCCTTTGAGGAACAGCGCCTCACCGCGCTCCAGGCGAAACTGGGCAATCTCCAGCAGTGGCGGCTGGCCCGGCCAGGCGAACAGCAGATCTTGCAGGTCGATCAGCGGCTGACTCATTTAGAAGGCGACCACCGCCTTGCTCGGCGTGGCCTCCACACCTTTCTGACCATTGGGGCCGATCAGCTGCAGATTGATTTTCTGCGTCGCCGGGAAGGCTTTGAACAGCGGGGTCAGGTCGAGGCTGCTGAGCTTGTCCGGGGTGGCGCAGGTCAATTGGTAATGAGCATGGATATCGCTGTGCTGGTGCTCATGGGCGTCGCCGTCGTCATCGGCTGCAGGCTGGTCGCCGAACAGCGGGCTCTCCAGCTCTTGCGCGTCTTCGCTGCAACCGGCGGCCTTGGCCAGGCCGAACAGCTTCAAGGGTTGTTCGAGCTGCTGGCGCACGGCGGCGACTTTGGCCTTGTCGGCGTTGCTGCTGGCGGCGTGCTCGAAGCCCACCAGGTTCATCGCCGGGCTGTCCAGTTCCAGTTCCAGGGTGCTGCCGTCGAGTACCGCATTGAGCTTGGCAACACCATGTTCATGAGCGCCGAGGCTGCCGTGGGCATGGTCGTGATCATGGTCATGGTCGTCGTGGGCATGGGCCACGGCCAGGGGCATCAAGGCGAAGGGCAGGGCGAGGAGCAGGCGGCGCATGGACGACTCCGGGAGCGTGCGGGAAGGGTTTGGTAATGTTATAACAACTTTTCTTGGCCGCGCCAGCCGCTTGGCGAAGGTTTCATGTCGTGGGAGCATGGACGCCATTGATCCTGTTGGAAGGAAGGCGTCGTGAGAATACGCGGAACGATTGGTGACTGGCCGGTGGATCTGAGCATCGAGCTGGAACCTGCGGAGTGGGCGCAGTTGGGGCGTCAGCTGGAGGTGCCGGTGGCAGAGGCGGTAGTTTCCACGACGAGTGCAGCACCACGCCAGGACGATGGCCAGTGGGCGGCGGCGCGTGAAGTGCTGCGCGCGGCTGGACAGATGAGTGGGCCAGAGCTGCTGGAACGCTTGGAAGGCTTGGCAGGTAGTACCGCGGCGGGGAAGCGCCTGCTGGTGCGCTTGCGCCATAGCAGTGAAGTGAAGGTGCAAAGCGGGGCGGATGCCCCGGTTTATCACTGGCTTGGATGAAAAGCATCGCGGGGCAAGCCCGCTCCCACGTGAGCTTAGGCTCTGTACGGAAAGCCTAAGACTTTTCATGCAGGCCCTAGTGGCGAGCCTCGTGGGAGCGGGCTTGCCCCGCGATGAGCGTTGGCGCTGTTAGAACAGCGCCGCCGCCAACTTGCGACGGTAGACGCTGACCAGCGGGTGATCGCTGCCGAGCAACTCGAACACCTGCAACATTGCCTTTTGCGGCAAGCCGTTCTCATAGCCGCGATTACGCTGGAACAACTTCAGCAAGCCATCGAGCGCCGCTTCGTACTGCTGACGCGCCAGTTGCTGAATGCACAGTTGATACGCGGCCTCATCGTCCTGCGGATTCTGCGCCAGGCGGCTCTTGAGCTCGGCCGCCTCCGGCAGGCTGGCAGCCTGGCGCAGGAAGGTCAGCTGCGCCTTGGCGCCGGCCAGTGCCGCCTTGTGCTCATCGGTCTTGACCGCATCGAGCACCACTTGCGCCTCACCCAACTCACCCCTCTCGGCCAGGCAGCGCGCATACAGAATCAGCGCTTCGGCATTGCTGTTGTCTTCACCCAGCAGGGTCTTGAGCGCGGTTTCGGCATCGGCGAAGCGGCTCTCGGCGAACAGCGCCTTAGCTGCTTCGAGCGGCGAAGCAGTGGGCGCCGCCGGCATCTGCACATGCGGTTCGAGCAGGGCGCGGATGGCCGACTCAGGCTGGGCACCGGCAAAGCCGTCGACTGGCTGGCCGTCCTTGAACAGCACCACGGTGGGCAGGCTGCGGATGCCGAACTGGGCAACCACCTGCTGTTCCACATCGCAGTTGATCTTGGCCAGCAGCAGTTCGCCCTGGTAACCCTCGGCGATCTTCGCCAGTAGTGGCATCAGCGCCTTGCACGGCGCGCACCACTCGGCCCAGAAGTCCACCAGCACGGGCTTGTGGAAGGAGTTTTCGATGACCAGTTGCTGGAAGTTGGCGTCGGTGGCGTCGAAAATATACGGCAGGGCGTTGCTATCTGGGGCTTGGCTCATCGCGACTCTCGCAAATCTCTGGATGGCACCACTATAAAGGCTCGCGGCTGGCGTGGTACAGGCTGACCCGGCGGAATTCGTGTGGCTCGGCCAGGTCCGGCAGGGTCAGTGCTTCAAGCACCCCCAATGGCTGGTACAACGGGTGGCTGAAGTCGCGTACCCGCGAGTCAGCGACCAGCGCCTGGCGGCCTCGGCTAAGAAACGCATCGAGCAGTGGCAGGTTGGCCCGGTCGTAGAGCACGTCTGCCACCAGGATCAGGTCGAAGCGATCGGCTTCGGCAAAAAAATCGCTGCTGTAACCCAGTTCGACCTCATTGAGCGCCGCGTTCGCCTGGCAGGCTTGCAACGCCAGCGGATCGAGGTCGCAGGCCACCACTTCCAATGCCCCCGCTCGCGATGCAGCGATGCCGGCGATGCCGGAGCCGGCGCCGAAATCCAGCACGCGCTTGCCACGCACCCACTCCGGGCGCTCGGCCAGGTAGCGCGCCATGGCCAGGCCGCTGGCCCAGCAGAAGCTCCAGTACGGCGGCTCTTCGAGGATGCGTTGGGTTTCTTCGCTGCTGAAGGCGCGGTCCATGTTCTGCGAATCGATCAGCCACAGCTTCAAGGCGCACTGCGGCAGCTCGCTGGCGACCAGCCGCGCTTCACCGATCAGGCCGCTCAGGGCCTGTTGCAGGTGCAACGGCGCCATCTATGGCGCCTTCTCGAAGCGCAGTGGGCCAGTGGCTTGGCTCGCGGCTTGAACAATGCGCTGCGGTGGCAGGTGCATGATCAGTTGGCCGGAGCGGCTGGCGCGGCCACGCAACTCGACCCTGGCCCCGGCTGGGAAGGCCTCGGGATTGAAGCGCAGCTGATAGGGCAGGGCCTGGCCGGTACCGATCAGGTTGCTGCTGGCCAGCAGGCGCTGCGGCCGGTCGCGTTCATCGATCACCAGCAGCGCCAGTTCGACGTCGGCGCCTGCCGGCACCTCCAGCAAGGTGCCGCTGATTTCGCGCTGGTAGGCCGGTAGCGGCCCCAGTGCCGGCGCCTTTTTCGCGACCTTGGGAGCGGGCGCTGCAGTGGGCTGCTCGCCTTTGGGTTTATCGCTGCTGCAGGCCGTCATCAGGCCAGCGAGACAGAGCACGACGAGCGCTCGATAGTGCATGGTAAAGTCCTTCACGGGCAGAATTGATTGGATGGTAACCCCTTTGGCTTGTCTTGCCAGTCGGATGCGCTACCATGGCCCTCCCTTTTTTTGTTGCCTGCCACCATGCACTGTCCCTTTTGCGGTGCCAACGACACCAAGGTCATCGACTCGCGCCTGGTCGCCGAGGGCGAACAGGTGCGTCGCCGGCGCGAGTGCGTCGCCTGCGGCGAACGCT
This sequence comes from Pseudomonas sp. xss_2, assembly GCF_043104195.1. NCBI lineage: Bacteria > Pseudomonadati > Pseudomonadota > Gammaproteobacteria > Pseudomonadales > Pseudomonadaceae > Pseudomonas > Pseudomonas sp. xss_2. Next base: position 17,756 of record NZ_JBICKL010000071.1, on the reverse strand, counting down.
TCACAACCTTCGAAACCGCCGAGCTGGTACTGCCGCGGCTGATCAAGCAAGACGGCACACGCCAACCGTTCGATGAAGACAAGCTGCGTGCCGGCATGCAGCGCGCGCTGGAAAAGCGCCCGGTCAGCGTCGAGCGGCTGGAAGCGGCGCTGGCCCACATCAAGCACAAATTGCGCGCCACTGGCGAGCGTGAGGTCAAGTCGCTGGTGGTGGGTGAACTGGTCATGGCCGCGCTGCGCGAGCTCGACGAAGTCGCCTACATCCGCTTCGCCTCGGTCTACCGGCGCTTCCAGGACCTCGACGAATTCCGCGAAGAAATCGACCGCCTGGCCCGCGAGCCGGCTAAAGAGTAAGCATGCCCAGCCAGACCGCCATTCTCGACGCCCACTACATGGCCCAAGCCCTGCAACTGGCCCGCAAGGGCCAGTACAGCACCCATCCCAACCCGCGCGTGGGGTGCGTGATCGTTCGCGACGGCGAGGTGGTGGGCCAGGGTTGGCACGTGCGCGCCGGTGAGCCGCACGCCGAGGTGCACGCACTGCGCCAGGCTGGCGAACGCGCAAAAGGCGCCTGCGCCTACGTGACCCTGGAGCCGTGCAGTCACCATGGGCGTACCCCGCCGTGCGCCGAGGCACTGGTCAAGGCCGGCGTTGCCCGGGTAGTCGCAGCCATGCAAGACCCCAATCCGCAAGTGGCCGGCCAAGGCCTGCGGCGCTTGGCCGAGGCCGGTATCGAAGTCGCCAGTGGCGTGCTGGAAAGCGAAGCGCGCGCGCTCAACCCCGGTTTCCTCAAACGTATGGAACACGGTCTGCCGTTCGTCCGGGCCAAGCTGGCGATGAGCCTGGACGGGCGCACCGCGATGGCCAGTGGCGAGAGCCAGTGGATTACCGGCCCTGCCGCGCGCGCCGCCGTGCAACGCCTGCGCGCCCGCTCCAGCGTGGTGCTGACCAGCGCCGAAAGTGTGATGGCCGACAACGCGCGGATGACCGTGCGTGGCGAACAGTTGGGCCTGGATGCAGAAACCACGGCCCTGGCCCTGTCACGCCCACCGCTGCGCGTGTTGATCGACGGCCGCCTGCGTCTGCCGCTGACGGCGCCGTTTTTCCAGGCAGGCCCGGCGCTGGTAGTGACTGCTGCGGCGGCTGATCCGCGTTACGCCCAAGCCGGTCACGAGCTGCTGTGCCTACCCGGCGCCGAAGGCCGGGTCGACCTGCCCGGGCTGCTCAGGGCCTTGGCAGCGCGCGGCGTCAATGAAATTCTCCTGGAGGCTGGCGCCGGCTTGGTGGGCGCCTTCGCCCAGCTAGGCCTGATCGACGAGTTCCAGTTGTTCGTCGCCGGCACCTTCCTCGGCTCCCAGGCCAGGCCGCTGCTGGACTGGCCGCTGGCGCGGATGAGCCAGGCGCCGCGGCTGAAAATCACTGAAATGCGCGCCGTCGGCGATGACTGGCGGGTCACGGCCATCCCCCTGCCGGCCACCGGCGTATAATGCCTGGCTAGCCCAGCGCAGCCCTATTTGCGAGGACAACCGCATGTTCACCGGCATCATCGAATCCATCGGCACCATCCGTAGCCTGACCCCCAAGGGCGGTGACGTGCGCGTCTACGTCCAGACCGGCAAGCTTGACCTGGGCGACGTCAAACTCGGCGACAGCATTGCCGTCAACGGCGTCTGCCTGACGGCCGTCGACCTGCCGGGCGACGGTTTCTGGGCCGACGTCAGCCGCGAAACCCTCGAGTGCACCGCCTTCGACGACTTGAAGAGCGGCAGCCCGGTCAACCTGGAAAAAGCCCTGACCCCGACCACCCGCCTGGGCGGTCACTTGGTCAGCGGCCACGTCGACGGCGTCGGCGAAATCATCTCGCGCAGCGATAACGCCCGCGCCATCCAGTTCCGCGTGCGTGCGCCCAAAGAGCTGGCCAAGTACATCGCCCACAAGGGCTCGATCACCGTCGACGGCACCAGCCTGACGGTCAACGTGGTCGATGGCGCCGAGTTCGAGCTGACCATCGTCCCGCACACCCTGTCCGAAACCATCATGGCCGACTACCGCCCAGGTCGTCGGGTGAACCTTGAGGTCGACCTGCTGGCCCGTTACCTGGAGCGTCTGCTGCTGGGCGACAAGGCTGCCGAACCGAGCAAGGGCAGTAGCATCACCGAAAGCTTCCTGGCCGCCAACGGCTACCTGAAATCCTGATTGAGAAGGGGGTGCCGAGTGGCGCTCAACAGCATTGAAGAGCTGGTGGAAGACATCCGCCAAGGCAAGATGGTCATCCTCATGGATGACGAAGACCGCGAGAACGAAGGCGACATCATCATGGCCGCCGAGTGCTGCCAGCCTGAGCACATCAACTTCATGGCCAAGCACGCCCGTGGCCTGATCTGCATGCCGATGAGCCGCGAACGCTGCGAAACCCTCAAGCTGCCGCTGATGGCGCCGCGCAATGGTTCGGGCTTTGGCACCAAGTTCACCGTGTCGATCGAAGCCGCCGAAGGCGTCACCACCGGCATCTCCGCTGCCGACCGTGCGCGTACCGTGCAGGCGGCCGCAGCCAAGGACGCCAAGGCCGAAGACATCGTCAGCCCCGGCCACATCTTCCCGCTGATGGCCCAGCCTGGCGGTACCCTGGCCCGCGCAGGCCACACCGAGGCCGCTTGCGACCTGGCGCGCATGGCTGGCTTCGAGCCGAGCGGGGTGATCTGCGAGGTGATGAACGACGACGGCACCATGTCGCGTCGCGCCGAGCTGGAAGTGTTCGCTGCCGAACATGGCCTGAAGATCGGCACCATTGCCGACCTGATCCACTATCGGATGATCCACGAGCGTACCGTTCAGCGGGTTTCCGAGCAGCCGCTGGACAGCGAACTGGGCCAGTTCAACCTGGTCACCTACCGCGATTCGGTCGAAGGCGATGTGCACATGGCACTGACCCTGGGCAAGATCTGCGCCGAAGAGCCGACCCTGGTGCGGGTGCACAACATGGACCCGCTGCGCGACCTGCTGATGGTCAAGCAGCCAGGCCGCTGGAGCCTGCGTGCGGCGATGAGCGCGGTGGCCGAGGCCGGCAGCGGCGTGGTCCTGCTGCTGGGCCACCCACTCGATGGCGACGTGCTCCTGGCGCATATCCGCGAAAGCGCCGGCGAAACCCAGGTCAAGACGCCGAGCACCTACAGCACGGTCGGTGCCGGTTCGCAGATCCTGCGTGATCTGGGCGTGCGCAAGATGCGCCTGATGAGCTCGCCGATGAAGTTCAACGCGATATCCGGATTTGATCTGGAAGTTGTAGAATACGTGCCCTCTGAGTGACACAGGCGCGCTAGTTGCCCTGGCGCTCGTGTCCAAACCCTCCTGCAGGCCGTCTACGGCGGCCTCGCTCTTTAAAATGAGAACACCGGAATGACCCTGAAGACCATCGAAGGTACCTTCATCGCCCCCAAAGGTCGCTATGCTTTGGTGGTTGGCCGCTTCAACAGCTTCGTCGTCGAAAGCCTGGTAAGCGGTGCCGTCGATGCCCTGGTACGCCATGGCGTCAGCGAAAGCGACATCACCATCATCCGTGCTCCTGGCGCCTTCGAAATCCCGCTGGTTGCACAGAAAGTCGCCCAACAAGGCGCTTACGACGCGATCATCGCCCTGGGCGCTGTGATCCGCGGCGGTACCCCGCACTTTGAATACGTGGCGGGCGAATGCACCAAGGGCCTGGCCCAGGTGTCCATGGAGTTCGGTGTTCCGGTGGCCTTCGGCGTGCTGACTGTCGACTCCATCGAGCAAGCCATCGAGCGTTCCGGCACCAAGGCTGGCAACAAAGGTGCTGAAGCTGCCCTGTCCGCCCTGGAAATGGTCAGCCTGCTGGCGCAGTTGGAGGCCAAGTGATTAGCGACGAAAGCGATCGTTTCAACCCGCGCGATCCAAAACCTGCGGATGCCGGCAAGCCCTCGAAGAGCGCCAAGCGCCGCGAAGCCCGCAAGCTCGCGACCCAGGCCCTCTACCAGTGGCACATGGCCCGGCACTCGCTGAACGAGGTCGAGGCGCAGTTTCGGGTCGACAACGATTTCTCCGATGTAGACGGCGCTTACTTCCGCGAGATCCTGCACGGGGTTCCGGCCAAGGTGAAGGAAATCGACGAGGCTCTGGCGCCGTGCCTGGACCTTGCCCTGGAAGAGCTCGACCCGGTTGAACTGGCCGTTCTGCGCCTGTCCACCTGGGAGTTCATCATGCGCGCCGATGTGCCGTATCGCGTGGTGATCAACGAAGGTGTGGAGCTGGCCAAAGTGTTCGGCGCCACCGACGGTCATAAGTTCGTCAACGGTGTACTGGACAAGCTCGCTCCGCGTCTGCGTGAAGCGGAAGTCAAGGCGTACAAGCGCTGATTGCGGCGCTGACCAGCCATGGGTGAGTTTGAGCTGATCCGCCATTACTTCGCTGCCGCGCCCTGTGCGCAGGGCGGCGAAGGCGTGGCGTTGGGGATTGGTGACGACTGCGCCCTGCTGGACCTGCCTGCTGCGCAGCAGCTGGCGGTGTCCACTGATACCCTGGTCGCCGGCGTGCATTTTCCTGCCGTCTGCGATCCTTCGCTGCTTGGCCAGCGGTCCTTGGCCGTGGCCGCCAGCGATCTGGCCGCGATGGGCGCCACGCCCATTGGTTTTACCCTGGCGCTGACCTTGCCCGAGGTCAGCGCGCAGTGGCTGCAGGCTTACGCCGAAGGCCTCAATCGCATGGCCCGCCAGTGCGGCCTGAGCCTGATCGGCGGCGACACCACCCGTGGTCCCCTGAGCATCACCATGACGGTGTTTGGCCGCGTTACACGTGGGCAGGCGTTGCTGCGCAGCGGTGCCCAGGTGGGGGATCTGCTGTGTGTCGGTGGTGAACTGGGCAATGCTGCTGGCGCCTTGCCGTTGGTGCTCGGTGAGCGCCAGGTCGAAGCCGACTTGGCTGGGCCCTTGCTGGCCCATTACTGGTCGCCCTCGCCACAGTTCGCCCTGGGCCAGGCCCTGCTCGGCAAGGCCACGGCGGCCCTGGACATCTCCGATGGTCTGTTGGCCGACTGCGGCCATATCGCCAAGGCCTCCCGGCGGGCGCTCGAGGTGAACCTGGCACAGGTGCCGGTGTCACCTGCTCTGCAGGGCTTTCTCGGCTCTGAAGCTGCGCGCCAGGCCGCGCTGATCGGTGGCGACGACTACGTGCTGGCCTTCACCTTGCCGCCGGCACAGCTTTCATCCCTGCGCGCCGCTGGTGTGCCGGTCCATGTCGTCGGCCGCGTGCTCGATGGCGAGGGCGTGCGCCTGCTGGACGAGCAGGGCCAGGACATCACCCCGCAGCAGCGGGGCTATCAACATTTTAGGGAGACACCGTGACCGACCACCCCAACCAGGTGCCTGCGGAGTTCGTTCCGCCCTCGGTCTGGCGCAACCCGTGGCACTTCATCGCCTTCGGCTTCGGCTCTGGCACTCTACCCAAGGCTCCTGGTACCTGGGGCTCCCTGGTGGCGCTGCCGTTCATCCCGCTGTGGCAGATGCTGCCAGACTGGGGCTACTGGCTGCTGCTGGGCGTGACCATGCTGTTTGGCTTCTGGCTGTGCGGCAAAGTGGCAAACGACTTGCGCGTGCATGACCATGAAGGCATTGTCTGGGACGAAATGGTCGGCATGTGGATCACCCTGTGGCTGGTGCCGGAAGGCTGGCAGTGGCTGCTCGCAGGGTTCCTGATGTTCCGCTTCTTCGACATCCTCAAGCCGTGGCCGATTCGCTGGATCGACCGGCATGTGCATGGCGGAGTCGGGATCATGCTCGACGATGTCCTCGCCGGGGTCTTTGCCTGGCTGGGCATGCAAGTTCTGGTGTGGGCGGTGGCCTGATACTTAGGAGCGGGTGGATGGGCATAAGGACGGCGTTGCTGGCTATGTTGCTGCTGCTCAGCGGCAGCGTGTGTGCCGCTAACGTGCAGGGGCAGCACCCTGCGCAGATCCACCTGGTCAGTGAAGAATGGCTCGACTACACCAATGCCGACGGCACCGGGGTGGCCTGGGACGTACTGCGCAAAGTGTTCGAGCCGGCCGGGGTCAAAGTGCTGATCCAGAGTGCGCCTTACAGCCGCGCAGTGGGCTTGGTCAAACGTGGCGAAGCGGATGCCTGGGTCGGCTCCTACAAGGAAGAGAGCGACGACAACCTCTATCCGCGTTGGCATTTCGACATGGACCATATCTATGCCTTGGGCCTTGCCAGCAAGCCGGAACCTACCCCTGAGAACATTGGCCAGTACCGGTTGGCTTGGGTGCGCGGCTACGACTACGGCAGCTACCTGCCCAACGTTCATGAATTTCGCGAGATCCAGCGGCGTGAAGGAATTCTTCCCATGCTCGAGCATGACCGGGTGGATTTCTACATTGATGCGCTGACTGAGGTGGACTACGTGCAGTCCCAAGCGGCGCGGCCTGAGCGCTTCCGGCGTACCCATATCGCCGAGTTGCCGTTGTATCTTGCGTTCGCCAGGAATGACCACGGCAAGGCGCTGAGTGCCTTGTTCGACCGGCGCATGGAGCAGTTGGTGCGCAGTGGCGAGCTGAAGGCGATCTTCGAGCACTGGAAGCAGCCGTATCCCTTTACTGCGAACAGTCAACCACATTGAGCTGAGCCCCGTCCTCTTTGCGGGTTTACCTGGCAAATTCCCCGGCCTGGCACCCTGCAATGTTCAATAAGCATCGAACTTTTCGATCTTAAGCCACGGTATTCAGCCTGCGCATATGCGCCAGCCTGCTGATACAATCGGCTCACGTGAAATTCCAAGTTACTTATCAGGAGCACAACGTGCCCGTCGTCTTTGTTGCCGCCTCGAAACTCCCGACTCCCTTCGCGACCTTCACCATGCATGGCTTTCTCGACGAAGCCACCGGCCGTGAGCACGTGGTGCTCAGCCTGGGTGATATCGCTGACGGCGAGCCGGTGCTCGGGCGCCTGCATTCCGAGTGCCTGACCGGTGATGCCTTGTTCAGCCAGCGTTGCGACTGCGGCTCGCAACTCGAAGCCGCCCTGCAAGCCATCGCCCGCGAAGGCCGTGGCGTGCTGCTGTACCTGCGCCAGGAAGGCCGGGGCATTGGCCTGTTGAATAAGATCCGCGCCTATGAGCTGCAGGATGGCGGCGCCGATACCGTCGAGGCCAACGAGCGCTTGGGCTTCGCCGCTGACCAGCGCGACTATGCCATGTGCCTGCCGATGCTCGAGCACCTGGGCGTCAAGGCGCTGCGCTTGATGACCAACAACCCGCGCAAGGTCAAGGCGCTGACCAGCATGGGCATCAACGTCGCCGAGCGCGTGCCGCTGCATACCGGGCACAACCCGCACAACCGCCTGTACCTGGCGACCAAGGCTGGCAAGCTTGGCCATATGATGGGCACCGAGCACCAAGGCGAGGTGCCTCAGGCGTGACCCGCAGCGAGGTGAAGCGGCGTCTAGCGCTGGCCTGGTGGCAATACCTGGCAGTCGGGCTGTTGCCGCTGCCAGTGATGGCCTGGGCCTTCGGTGGTGGCGACGGACTGATCCCGGTGCTGGCCATGCCACTGTTCATCGCGGGAGCCGCGACCATGTTCCTCAGCCTGCCACGCTTCGGTGCCTACAAGCGGGCGTTGATTGCCACCTCCAAGGTGCTCGGTACGCCTGAAGAGCCGGCCGCCTGGATCGAGCTGGCGCGGGTGCGGCGCATGGCCATGTTGTTCGCCTGCATCCCCGCCTGGGTCGCCGCGTTGTCAGTCTTGGTCGGGCTAGAAGCGGTAGCGCAAATCCTCCTGGCGCTGTCCACCTTGGTGTTGCTGTACCTCTATCGCATTCCGCGTCAGCTGGGCTGATGCGCGTCTTTCTTTGCCTGCTGTTGCTACTGGTTGGTGGTGCTCACGCAGCGGCTGGGCCACGGGTAATCAGCCTGGCGCCGTCGATGACGGAAATCATGCTCGAGCTGCACGCCGATGACCTGCTGGTGGGGATGCTCGACGGCGGCGAACGGCCCGCAGGGTTGGCTGCGTTGCCTTCGGTGGGGCGTCACGGCCAGCTGGACATGGAGCGCCTGCTCAGCCTCAAGCCCGACTTGCTGCTGCTCTGGCCTGGCAGTGTTGCCCCGGCCCAGCGCGATCAGCTGCGCCGCCTGGGCATCGCTACCTTCAGTGATGAAGCGAAAAACCTCGACCAACTGATCGAGCAGATCGAGACCATCGGTGTGCGGGTGGGTCGCGCTGAGCAGGCTCGGCACTATACCGCGCAACTGCGTGCCCGCCTGCAAGCACTGCGCGAGCGCTACCAACGTGATCGGCCGCTGGCGGTGTTCTATCAGGTGTGGGACAAACCGCTGTATACCTTGGGTGGCCAGCAGATCGTCAGCGATGCGCTGACTGTCTGTGGCGCGCGCAATGTCTTTGCCGACCTGACGCAGCCGGCGCCGCTGGTCAGCGTAGAGTCGGTGCTGGCGCGTGATCCAGAAGTGATCCTGGCCGCTGACAACGCGCAGCTGACGCCGTGGAAGGCATGGCCGCAACTGCGGGCCACGGCCAATCAGCAGCTGCTGGTGGTGCCAGACAAGGGCCTGGAGCGGCCCAGCGGGCAGATGATCGAAGCGACCGCCAAGCTCTGCGCAGTGCTCGACGCTAGAGTGCCGGGGTCCAGGTAAGGCTCAGCAGCCAGGTGCGGCCTTCTTCGCGATAGCCGTAGTTGCTGTTGTCATAGCTGTACAGCGCACGGCTGTAGCCTTTGTCCAACAGGTTATCCAACTTCAGGTCGACCCTGATCTGCTGGCTGGCCGTCCAACTGCCACGCAGGCCAAGCAAGCCATAGCCTGCGAGCCGATTGAGGTTCTTCTCCTCGTTGTAGCTGCTGCTGACCGCCTGCCAACTGCCACCGACACTGAACCGTTCGAACTGCCGATCGACATCCAGGCTCAGGGTGCGACGGGCGCGGCGGGCCAGGGTGTGCCCGCTGTCGCGATCACGCGGATCGATCACCGCCAGGCCCAATTGGGCCTGCCAGGCTTGCCACTGCTGATGCAGGGTCAGCTCCACCCCGTCGATGCGCGCGCTGGCCACGTTGTAGGGCTTGGTCTGCATGTCGGGGAAGATGATCGCGTCACGCAGGTCGGTGCGGTGCAGCGAGGCTTCCAGGCGGCTGCTGCTGGTCAATTGGCTGCGCCATTGCAGCTCGTAACTCTTGGAATGCTCGGGCTTGAGCTCAGGATTGCCGTACTGAGGATCGTAGAGATCATTCAGCGTGGGTGCGCGAAAGCCCTCGCTGTAGGACAGCAGCAGGTCGTTGCGCTCGGTTACCGGCAGGGTCAGGCTGGCACTCAATGTGGTTTCGCGGCCGAACTGCTGGTTGCGGTCGTGGCGCAGGCCAAGTTCGCTAGAGAACCCTTCGCCGGCATAACGATGCTGCACAAATACCGCACGGTTCCAGCGACTGCCCTCGATGAACTCGGTCGTGCCCTGAGCGCGGTCCTGATACCAATCGCCACCCAGCAACAGGCTGTGGCGTTCACCCAGGCTCAGGTCGTTCTGCCAGGTGACCTGGTCACGGTAGGTGTTGTAGACGAAGCGCTCAGCGCTGAGTTTGTCGCGCTTGTCGTCGCGGTTCTCGCTGTGGCCCAGTTCCAGGCGCGAGTGCCAGACGTCGTTCACCTGCGCGTCGAAGTAGCTGCCTACGCTGCTGACACTGAAGTCAGTGTAAGGCTTCTGGCCGAAACTCTCGAAGGTGACCGGGTCGAAGCGCCCGTAAGGGTTGTCGTATTCACTGCGACCACGGCTGTCGAGCAGGTTCAAGCCGGCTTCGAAGCGCTCGTTGAAGGTGTGGCTCAGGCTTAGGGTGAATGATTGGTTGCGATAGGCGTCATGGTCACCGTCGCTGGCAAAGGACGGGCCGGTCGAGTCGATGCCAGCGGTTTCGTCCAGGCTGGCGCCCAGACTGAAACGGGTAGCGCCGTCACCGCCAGACAGGCCCAGGCTGCGCTGCCAGGTTTGGTTGCTGCCGGCCGCCAGGCGCAGGCGCGGTTGCAGGCCAGGGCCGCTGCTGCGGCGGGTGAAGATCTGGATAACCCCGCCGATGGCGTCGCTGCCATAGACCGCCGAGCGCGAACCGCGCAGCACTTCGATGCGTTCGATCTGGTCGACGTCGAGAAACTGCAGGCCGCTGTCGCCAGAGGTGGCATTGGCGATACGCACGCCGTCGACCAGCACCAGGCTCTGGGCGGCCTTGGTGCCGCGGATGAAGATCCCCGGTAGGCTGCCGCGCCCCCCGGTGGGGGCGACCTGGACGCCGGGCACGCGGGTCAGCAGGTCGCTGACGCTGCTCGGTTGCAGGCGGTCGATGTCGCTGCGGGTGAATACGCTGTTGGCGGCGCTGGTGGTGGCGCGCGATTCAACCTGGCGGCTGGCGCTGATCAGCACGTCGGGGAGTTTCAGGGCATCGTCGCGGGCTGGTTCGGCGGCCAGCAGAGTGGTCGGCAAGCAGAGCAGGGTGGTGAGGGTTGGGATTTTCACTGGCAGTTCCATCGCTATCGCGGGGCAAGCCCGCTCCCACGCAAGCGAGCAGATAGCGTCTGTCTGCGTGGGAGCAGATAGCGCCACGCCTGCGTGGGAGCGGGCTTGCCCCGCGATTGAGCCGCAAAAAATCAGAGGCCGAGCTTGGCCATCCGCGCGCGCACCGACGCTTCGATCCCCGCCGCATCCAGCCCGCACTCGGCCAGCATCTGCGCAGGCTTGGCGTGCTCGACATAGATGTCCGGCAGCCCCAGGTTCAGCAGCGGCTTGAGCAGCGCCTCGCGAGCGAGGAACTCGCCCACCGCAGCGCCCGCGCCGCCCATGATGGCGTTCTCTTCGATGGTCACCAGCAGTTCGTGGCTGGCCGCCAGCTCGCGTACCAAGGCCTCATCCAGTGGTTTGACGAAGCGCATGTCGACCACGGTCGCGTTGATCTGCTCAGCCACGTGCAGGGCCTCGGCCAATTGCACGCCGAACACCAGCAGAGCGACTTTCTCGCCCTGGCGACGGACCACGCCTTTACCAATTTCCAGCGGCTCAAGATCGCCACTGATCGGCGCATTCGGGCCAGTGCCACGTGGATAGCGTACGGCAGCCGGGCCGTTGTACAGGTGGCCGGTGCTGAGCATCTTGCGTAGCTCGTTCTCATCGCTCGGGGTCATCACCAGCATGCCGGGGATGCACCGCAGGTACGACAAGTCGTAGCTGCCAGCATGGGTCGGGCCGTCTTCTCCGACCAGGCCGGCGCGGTCGATGGCAAACAGCACATCGAGGTTCTGCACCGCCACATCGTGGATCAGCTGGTCGTAGGCACGCTGCAGGAAAGTCGAGTAGATCGCCACCACCGGCTTGGCGCCTTCGCAGGCCATGCCCGCAGCCAGGGTCACGGCGTGCTGCTCGGCAATGGCCACGTCGAAGTAGCGTTCGGGGAAGCGCTCGCTGAACGCCACCAGGTCCGAGCCTTCCTTCATCGCCGGGGTAATGCCCACCAGGCGATTGTCGGCGGCGGCCATGTCGCACAGCCATTGACCGAACACGGCGGAGTACTTAGGGCCGCTGGCTTGTTTCGGCGCGACCGGTTTGTCGGCAGGTTCGAGCTTGGTAATGGCGTGGTAGCCGATCGGGTCGACCTCGGCGGGGGCGAAGCCCTTGCCCTTTTTGGTCACCACATGCAGGAACTGCGGGCCCTTGAGGTCACGCATGTTGCGCAGGGTGGCGATCAGGGTCGGCAGGTCGTGGCCGTCGATCGGGCCGATGTAGTTCCAGCCCAGCTCTTCGAACAGGGTGCCGGGAACCAGCATGCCCTTGGCATATTCTTCAGTGCGCCGGGCGATTTCCCAGGCGCCAGGCAAGCGCGAGAGGACCTTCTTGCTGCCCTCGCGCATGCTTGCGTAGGTGCGGCTGGAGAGGATCTTGGCCAGGTAGTTGGACAACCCGCCGACGTTGCGCGAGATCGACATGTCGTTGTCGTTGAGGATCACCAGCATGTCGGCGTTGACTTCCTGGGCGTGGTTCAACGCCTCGAAGGCCATGCCCGCAGTCAGCGCGCCGTCACCGATCACCGCGATCGATTTACGCGGGCTGTTTTGCAGGCGGGCGGCAATCGCCATGCCCAGCGCGGCACTGATCGAGGTGCTGGAGTGGCCGACGCCGAAGGTGTCGTACTCACTTTCGACGCGGCGCGGGAAGGCGGCGATGCCATCCTTCTGGCGCAGGCTGAGCATGCGCTGGCGGCGGCCGGTGAGGATCTTGTGCGGGTAGGCCTGGTGACCGACGTCCCACACCAGACGATCGTCCGGGGTGTCGAAGACGTAGTGCAGGGCAACCGTCAATTCGATCACGCCGAGGCCGGCGCCGAAGTGCCCGCCAGTCTGACCAACGGTATAGAGCAACTCCTGGCGCAATTCGTCGGCCAGGTTCTCCAGGTCGGCTTCAGCCAGCCGGCGCAGGCCGGCGGGCGTATCGGCGCGGTCCAGCAACGGGGTGACCGGGCGTTCGCGGGGGATCTCTTGAAACGTCGTGGGCATCAGGCGAGTCGTTATAGGTTTGAAGACGCGGCAGTTTACCCCATTGTGTAGGAAGCTGCCCATTCACAGGGGGGCGGTCCAAGCTTGCTGAAGCAATACCGGCGGCGTGGCGAGATCTGCTTAGTTTAGTGGCGCCGCTCGACGATATAGCGGGCCAGCGCGCGCAGCGGCTCGGCGTTATCGCCAAAGCCCTGCAATGCAGCCAGCGCCTGGTCGCGCAGCTCGATCGCGTAGGCCTTGGCCGCATCCAGGCCAAGCAAGGCTGGATAGGTCGGTTTGTCACGGGCTATGTCAGCGCCCTGGCGTTTGCCCAAGGTGGCGGTGTCACTCTCGACGTCGAGGATATCGTCCTGCACCTGGAAGGCCAGGCCGATGGCCTGGGCATACACCTGCAAGGCATCCAGTTGGGCCTGTTCGGCGCGCGCGCTGGCCAAGGCGCCGAGGCGCACGCTGGCTTCGATCAGGGCGCCGGTCTTGTGCCGGTGCATGTACTCCAGGGCTTGCTGGTCGAGCTTCAAACCCACCGAGCCGAGGTCGATGGCCTGCCCGCCGACCATCCCGGCAGGGCCGGCGGCCTTGGCCAGGGTCTGCACCATGTCCAGGCGGGTGGCAGCGGTTTGGCTGCTCAGGCGCGGGTCGAGCAGGGCGTCGAAGGCCAGGCTCTGCAGGCCGTCGCCAGCGAGGATCGCGCAGGCTTCGTCGAATTTTTTATGGGTGGTCGGCTGGCCACGGCGCAGGTCGTCATCGTCCATCGCCGGCAGGTCATCGTGGACCAGCGAGTAAGCGTGGATCAGTTCGACCGCACAGGCCGCGCCATTGGCGTCTTCGGCCGGCGCGCCAAAGGCTTCGCAGGCGGCATAGGCGAGCAGCGGGCGCACGCGCTTGCCGCCATTCATCACGCTGTAGCGCATGGCTTCATAGAGCCGCTGCAGCTCTGCCGACGGCGCCTGGAACAGCTGTTCGAGAGCGGCATCGACGCGTGCCTGGCAGGTGGCCTGGTAGCTATTGATCATTCTTGCGGCTCCGCGTCGAACGGCTGAGCGGCCAGCTCGCCGTCGCGCTCGAGCAGGATTTGCACTTTTTGCTCGGCCTGGGCCAGGGCGCCCTGGCAATCACGGGTCAGGGCGATGCCTTGCTCGAAGGCGGCCAGCGACTCTTCCAGCGACAATTCACCGTTCTCCAGGCGCTCGACCAGCGCTTGCAGATCGGCGAGGGATTGTTCGAAATCGATGGAGGTTTTTTTGCGGGCCATGGCGACTGTCTCGGTGGCATTCAGAACGGCGCGACACTAGCAGAGCGGGGCAGGGGGAGCAAATTGCCGAGGCCTATCGTTCGTCGCATTTTGTTTCATTTGCCTGCGAATATTCGTATTGCAATTTCAGAGTCTGTCCGATTGTGGCGTTCTGACCCCTCTGCCATAATCCCGCGCGCTCTGCGCCGGGGCTTGCATGGCAGCCGCCGCCCCTTCTTCCACGTCACGTAACGGACTACGTTGTGAGCTTCCTCTCGATCGAATTCGGCTTGTGCTTCACGCTGTTCTTCCTGCTCTATTGGAGCCTGTGCTGGAGCGTGCGTTTGCAGAATGCGCTGCTGCTGACCGCCAGTTATGCCTTGGTGGCCAGTTTCAGCCTGCAATCGCTGTACATCCTGCTCGGCTACAGCGCACTGGTGTACCTGCTCGGACAATTGACAGCGCGCTATCCCGGGCGCTGGTTCAACCCGGTCTTGTTACTGGCCCTGGTGCTGGGCTGCTTCTATCTATTCAAGTACCAGGAGTTCTTCGTCGCGGGTGCGCAGAGCGCGCTGGCAGCGCTGGGGCTGACGGTTTCGCTGCCGATTCTGGAGTTGCTGGTGCCGATCGGGCTGTCGTTCTATGCCTTCCACTCGGTCAGCTACCTGGTGTCGATCAATCGCCGTGAGCTTGCGCCTGTGCCCGTGCTGGATCTGGCGCTGTACCTGGCGTTCTTCCCCAGCCTGGTGGCGGGGCCGGTCAATCGTGCAGCGCACATGCTGCCGCAGATTCGCCCACAGGCCATGCGCCAGGTACTCGAGCCGCAGCGTGCGCTGGGGCTGATCGCCCTGGCGGTGGTGAAGTTGTTCTTCTTCAGCGCCTGGCTGGGCAGCGAGTGGGTCGATCCGGTGTTCGACACCCCCGGCAGCGCCAGCCCCGAGCAGGTGCTGCTGAGCGTGTATGGTTACAGCTTCCTGATCTATTTCAACTTCAGCGGCTACACCAACCTGGTCACCGGTATCGCCCTGCTATTGGGGGTGCGCTTGCCGGACAACTTCAACGCCCCCTACGCGGCACATAACCTCAAGGAATTCTGGGCGCGTTGGCACATCAGCCTGTCGCGCTTCATCCGCGATTACGTGTACATCCCGCTGGGCGGCAACCGTCAGGGGGTGTGGCGGGGCAACCTGAACATGCTGCTGGCCATGCTGGTGTCCGGCCTGTGGCACGGCGCGAGCCTGAACTTCATTATCTGGGGCGCGCTGCATGGCGTCGGTCTGGCGATCTATAAGCTGTTCGACCCGTTGTTGCCTGGCTTTGCCCGACTGCCTGGGGCAGGGCTGCTGGCTCGCCTATTGACCTTCCATTACGTCGCCTTCGCCTGGATTTTCTTCCGCAGCCCAACCCTGGACAGCGCCCTGGAAATGCTCGGCGATATTGCCCAGGTCAGTGTCGCGGGGCTGAATTCGTCCAGCGGCCTGCTGATTCTGGCAAGCGTGCTGTTGGTGGCCAGTTATCCCCAGTGGCTGAGCTTGCTACGCCAGGGGTTCGCCGCGAGCCAGCGGTTGCCCTGGCAGCTCTATCCGATCCCGCTGGCGTTGTTCGTGTCGCTGGTGATCTTCGCTTCGCAGTCGGGTGTGCCGGGGTTCATTTATGCCAGCTTCTAATGCCACGTCGTTGTCCCAGGTGCAGCTGAGCGCGGCCAAGGCGCTGTACGCCATCGTCGTCACCACGCTGTTGTTGTTCTGGCTGAACCAGGACTCGATCAAGCTCTATTGCCAGCAGAAGTATCACCAGAGCTGTGAGCTGCCGGTCATTGGCCAATTGCCGGCCTGGCGCCTGGGCGCGGGCTTGACCACGGCATTGGGCGAGGCGCGCGACAGCTTCCTCGACAGCCTCGAGCGCCAGACCCAGCTCGCCAAGGCGCCAGAGCCGCAAGTGCTACCGCCACCAATGCCGGTGGTGACGGTCGATCTGGAGCGACCACTGCTGCCGAGCAAGCCGCCAGCTAGGGCCGTGCACACTGCGGCGGCGCCATCGGTAGCAGCTGATGCTGTGACGCCGCCAGTCGCCGCCGCGCCGGCGCCCACACGTCCGTCAACTGCGCCACCGCTATTACAGCCGGGCACCGTGGCAGCCTTGGCGGCCGGTGATGAGGTATTCCTGGTCGGCGACTCACTGATGCAGGGGGTCGCGCCGCATCTGGCCAACAGCCTGCGCAAGCGCTATCAAATCAAGACCGTCAACCTCAGTCGGCAGAGTACCGGCCTGGCCTACCCGGGCTTCTTCAACTGGCCCAAGACCGTCGCCCAGACCCTTGAGCGTGAGCCGAACATTCGCCTGATGGTGGTGTTCCTTGGCCCCAACGATCCGTGGGATATGCCCCAGGGCAAGGGCAAGCCGTTCCTGCGCTTCAAGTCGCCGGAGTGGGAAGTGGCCTATCGCGCCCGCATCGATGCGATTCTCGAGCAGGCACGGGCGCATCAGGTCCAGGTGATCTGGGTCGGGCCGCCGAATATGAATCAACCGCGGCTGTCTTCGGCCATGGCCTATCTCAGTGGTCTGTACCAGCAGCAGGCAACGCTGTTCGGCCAGCACTTCGTTTCGGCCAACCCGTTCCTCGGCTATCCGGACGAGCAGTTCTCCTTTACCGTGCAGTCGCCGCAAGGCAAGCGAATCAAAGTCCGTTATGACGACGGCGTGCATTTCACCATCACCGGGCAGAAGATGATTGCGGCGCAGGTACTGTCGCTGATCAGCTTCCCGGCCCTCACCGTTACAGGACATTGACCATGCGCCAATGGCATCACCTGCTGGGCCTGGCCCTGCTGATCAGCAGCGTGCCCGGCTGCAGTGCCGGTGTGAGCGTGCCGGCCCAGCCTGCGCCCGCCAAAGTTGCCACCGCGCCCGCCACTCGCCAGGACGGCAACCTCGGCGTGTTCGCCGACAAGTTGCGCAACGCCAGGCGTGCGCCTGTCTCTATTGTCCAGCTGGGTGACTCACATACCGCCGCCGACCTGTTCAGTGGCGAGCTACGGCGTCTGCTGCAAGCGCGCTATGGCGATGGTGGTATCGGCCTGGTGCCGGCGACCTCGGTGCCGGGTATCCGCAATGATCGGGTGATCATCAACAGTGAGCGCCGCCAGTGGGAGTTGATCTCGGCGCGTAACCAGCAGAGCAGCCAGTTTCCTCTGGGCGGCTACCTGTCGTTGCCGCTCGCAGCCCGGCCTAAGGTGAACCTGCAAGCGCGCGACGCCGATGCGCAGCGTTACAAGGTGTCTGCCTTGTACCAGGCCAGCCGTAACAGCACCTTGCTCGCCAATGGCAATCAGCGGCGCATGCTGCCAGCCACCAACGGTCAGTGGCGCTTGAGCCCAGCGTTTAACAATCTTGGCCTACCGATGCAGCTAGGCCTGGAGGGGGGCGAGGGTGTGCTGCTGGGTGGCTGGTACCTCCAGGGGCAGAAGAATGCCGGGGTGACCTATTCCTCGCTGGGCATCAATGGTGCGCGTCTGGAGGTTGTGGATAAGTGGCAGCCCGGTTGGCAAGACAGCCTCAAGCTGTTGCGACCGGACCTGGTGATCCTCGCCTACGGCACCAACGAGGCGTTCGATGACAAGCTCGACCTGGCGCTGTACCAGTCTCAGCTCGATGCGACCCTGAGCAGCTTGCGCAAGCAGTTGCCGCGGGCGGCGATCTTGTTGGTCGGGCCACCGGACTCGATCAAGCAGCGCAAGGCGCGTTCATGCGCAGCCAAGCAGCCACAGCCGTTGGCTGGGGTGGTGCGGGTGCAGCGGCAGATGGCGCAGAAACACAAGGCGTTGTTCTGGGATTGGCAGGCCTACATGGGCGGGCCATGTTCGATTGCCCGGTGGCAGGCCGGGGGGCTGGCGCGAGGGGATCTGGTGCACCTGACTGGCGAGGGTTATCGCAAGAGTGCGGCGGGGTTGTATGAGTTCTTGAAAGGGTCGCTTCGGTTGCGCTGAGGCGGC
>NZ_JBICKL010000070.1:0-106964 GCF_043104195.1 Pseudomonas sp. xss_2 | reverse complement strand
CTTGCCCGGCGATGAGGCCGGTGATTTCACTACAGATCGAGCACTGTGCTTCGTCTGCCATTTGCAGCGTCAGACTCCCGCACTCGATCTGGAACCTCTCTAAAGCCATGCGCCCCACCCTGCCCCTTTCCCTGCTGGCAATGCTCGTCGCCAGCACCAACGCCCAGGCCAATGGCCGCATCGAACTCGACCAGGTACTGATCCAGGATCAGCAGCAAAGCGAGCTCGACGCCGCCCGCGAGCGCCTGCACGAGATCCCCGGCGCCAGCAACCTGGTGGACATGCAGCGGGTTGGACAAGGTCGGGTGGCCAGCAACCAGGACGTGCTCGCCTATCAGCCGGGGGTGTTCGCCCAGTCTGCCGGTAACGACGGCATCAAGCTGTCGATTCGCGGCTCGGGCATCAACCGCGCCCCCGGCGCTCATGGCTCCGGTGTCTACACGATGTTCGATGGCTTGCCGCTGACCGGCCCCGGCGGCACTCCCTATGAACTGTTCGAGCCGCTGTGGCTGAGCCGCGCCGAAGTCCTGCGTGGCGCCAATGGTTTCGATCAAGGCGCGCTGGCCTTGGGCGGTGCGATCAACTACGTGACCCATACCGGCTACGATGCCGCGCCCTTGCAACTGCGCTATGAAATGGGCAGCCGTGGCTATGCCCGACGCCACATCAGCTCCGGCCAGGTGCTGGGCAACCTTGACTACTATGTGGCACTGACCGACGCCGAATACGACGGCTACCAGCAGCACAGCAGCGGTAGTGCCAAGGGTATCGCCGCCAACCTCGGTTATCGCTTCAACCCCAACCTGGAAACGCGCTTCTACCTGCGCTACCGGGAGACTGAAAACGAGCTGGCCGGGCGCTTGCGCAAAGACCAGATCAAGCACGATCCACGGGCAGCCAACGCTGCCTACCTGACCCGCGACGACAGCCGCCCACAACCGGGCAGCACCTGGGTCGGCAACAAGACCACGTTGTTCCTCGACGATGACTCGCGCCTGGAAGCCGGACTGGTCTATCACGACTTCCCGATGGACCTGCGCGAAGGCCCGATGCGCTTGAAAGTTGCCTACACCGATGTCAGCGGCACCTTGAACTACCTGCGCCGCGACACCCTGTTTGGCCATGAGAGCAAGACCACCGTCGGCTGGCGCACCACCAAGCACCTGCCCAACAGTGGCGCCTCGCAGTTCAAACGCAACGGCGACGTGATCGGCGCGCGCACGCGCGACTTCAGCTACCAGGGTTCGGACACGGTCCTGCACATGGGCAACGACCTGGAGCTGATCCCCGACCTGTGGCTAACCACGGGCCTGGCAATGATCTACACCCGCCGCGAGAGCGATGTCAGCTACCCCGCCGCTGGCGGCAAGGTCAGCCAGCATGATTGGGACTATGCCCCGCGGGTGGGCCTGCGCTATGACCTGAACCCCAACCTGCAGGTTTACGGCAACCTCAGCCGTTCGGTCGAGCCACCGCATCCGTGGTCGCTGATCTGGAGTTCGCCTGCCGTAAGTGGCGGGCAGATCCAGCCCATCGAGATGCACAACCAGACCGCCACGACCCTTGAGCTGGGGGCTCGGGGTGAGGCCGCTGTTGGCCGCTGGGAATTGGCTTGGTATTACTCGCAAGTGCGCCATGAGCTGTTGGCAGTGGAGATCGTGCCCGGCATACCCGCGGCCGAATTCAACGCCAGCCCTACCGTGCACCAGGGGGTCGAAGCTGCGTTGGACAGCGTGCTGTGGGAGGGTGCCGGCGTCGGCAAGCTGTCGTTGCGCCAGGCCTACACCTTCAGCGATTTCCACTACCGCGACGATGACAAATTCGGCGACAACCGCCTGCCAGGCATCCCCATGCATTACTACCAGGCCGAATTGCGCTACGACTGGCCAAGCGGCTTCTATGCCGGGGTCAACACGCAGATGGCGTCCAAGGTGCAGGTCGACTATGCCAACAGCGGCCATGCCGATGCCTATGCGTTGCTCGGTGCCCGCCTGGGTTGGGACTCACCCAAGCAGGACTGGCAGACCTGGCTGGATTTGCGCAACCTGACCAACAAGCGTTACGCGGCGACGGTGACGCCTGGCTATGACGATGCTGGCAAGGACATGCCACGGATGACACCGGGTGAAGGCTTCGGGGTGTATGCCGGGGTGTCCTACACCTTGCGTTGATGAGCAATCCAGGCCAAGTGTAATTAGGGCCGCTGCGCAGCCCCCTTACGAAGGCAACTGCACCTGTGGTTTGGTCGCGGCGAAGATCGCCCAACTGGACATGAACAACGCCGCGATCAACGGCCCAATGACAAACCCATTGAGCCCAAACACCGCCAGGCCGCCGAGTGTCGACACCAGGATCAGGTAGTCAGGCATGCGCGTATCCCTGCCCACCAGAATCGGCCGCAACACGTTGTCGACCAAGCCGATCACCAGCACGCCAAAGGCGGTCAGCACCACCCCTTGCCAGATCGCCCCGGTGAGGATGAAATAAGCCGCCACCGGCGCCCAGACGATCCCTGCCCCGACCGCTGGCAGCAGCGACAAGAACGCCATCAGCACCGCCCAGACCAGCGCACTGGGAATGTCCAGCACCCAGAATATCAGCCCTCCCAAGGCGCCTTGGGTAATCGCCACCAGCACATTGCCCTTGACCGTGGCGCGCACCACCCGGTTGAACTTCAGTTGCAGACGACGCTTCTGGTGCTCGGGTAGCGGCACGGCCAGGCGGACCTTGCGCGCCAGCTCCGGGCCCTCACGCAGGAAGAAGAACAACAGATAGAGCATGATGCCGAAGCTCACCAAAAATTCGAAGGTGCCCTGACCAAAGCTGAACGCCTGGCTGGCCAGGACTTGGCTGCCCTGGGTAGCCCACTTGGTGATCTTGTCGCGCAAGCCATCGAGATTGCCCATGCCCATGCGATCCAGGCCGTTCTGGGCAAACGCCGGCAGCATGTCCTTGCCGCGTTCGACATAGCCTGCGATATCCAACTGGCCGCTCTCGATACGCTGGTAGAGCGTGGCGCCTTCCTGCACCAACAAGGCACTGGTGATGATCACCGGTAAAATCGCCACCACTAGACAGATCATCAAGGTGGTGGCGGCAGCCAGGTTGCGCCGCCGATTGAAGCGGATCAGCAGGTTACGCTGCAACGGCGCGAACAGGATGCCAAGGATGACTGCCCAGAAAATCGCCCCGTAGTACGGCAGCAGGATCCACACGAAGGCGACGGTCACCAGTGCCAGCAATACGGCCAGTGCCTTGTTCTGTAGCGCGGTTTCGTTCATGAGCATTCCTCTGGGATTCACAACGTTAGTGCGCAGGCTTTCGCAAAAAGTGCCCTGCTCTGCTTGATCCAGATCAATACCCACCACCCGCCTTGCCCCTACCATCCGCGCCTTTTGCCCCGGTGCGCTCATGACCCCACTCGCCATGCCCGAATTGCTGGCCCCTGCCGGCACCCTGAAGACCATGCGCTATGCCTTTGCCTATGGCGCCGATGCGGTCTACGCCGGCCAGCCGCGCTACAGCCTGCGGGTGCGCAACAATGAGTTCGACCATGCCAACCTGGCCTTGGGCATCCAAGAGGCGCACGCGCTGGGCAAACAGTTCTACGTAGTGGTCAACATCGCCCCGCACAATGCCAAGCTCAAGACCTTCCTCAAGGACCTGGCGCCGGTGATCGAAATGGCCCCCGATGCGCTGATCATGTCCGACCCCGGCCTGATCATGCTGGTGCGCCAGCACTTCCCGCAGATGCCGATCCACTTGTCGGTGCAGGCCAATACGGTGAACTGGGCCAGCGTGAAGTTCTGGCAGCAACTGGGCCTGAGCCGGGTGATCCTGTCGCGCGAGTTGTCGCTGGAGGAAATCGGCGAGATTCGCCAGCAGGTGCCTGATATGGAGCTTGAGGTGTTCGTCCACGGCGCCTTGTGCATGGCCTATTCCGGCCGCTGCCTGCTGTCGGGATACCTCAACAAGCGTGACGCCAACCAGGGCAGTTGCACCAACGCCTGCCGCTGGAAATATGAAGCCAGCGAGGCGCGCGAAAACCTCACTGGCGATATCGTGCAGCACGTCGAGCCGACCCTGGGCATCGGTCAACCGACCGAACAGGTGTTCCTGCTCCAGGAGGCCAACCGCCCCGGTGAGGCGATGCCGGCGTTCGAAGATGAACACGGCACCTACATCATGAACGCCAAGGACCTGCGCGCCGTACAACATGTGCAGCGGCTCACCGAGATGGGCGTGCACTCGCTGAAGATCGAAGGGCGGACCAAGTCGCATTTCTACTGCGCCCGCGCGGTGCAGTCCTATCGTAAGGCGATCGACGACGCCGTGGCCGGCAAGCCGTTCGACCGCGGCTTGATGGACAACCTCGAATCGCTGGCCCAACGCGGCTACACCGAAGGCTTCCTGCGCCGCCACGTACATGACGAATACCAGAACTACCAGCGCGGCAATTCGGTGTCCGAGCGCCAGCAATTCGTCGGCGAGCTGACCGGCGTGCGGGTTGATGGCCTGGCCGAAGTCAACGTGAAAAACCGCTTTGCCCTCGGCGATCAGCTGGAACTGATGACCCCACGCGGCAACTACCATTTTGACCTTGACCGCCTGTGCAATCGCCAGCAACAGGAGATTCAGGTGGCGCCGGGTGATGGCCATGTGGTGTACCTGCCAATCCCCGAGCAGGTATCGCTGGAATACGGGCTGTTGATGCGCGATTTGGACAGCGAGCCAGTGCCCGCCTGACGGATCTGTAATCTGCCGCTCAGGCGGCTGACAGGCACTGGCAGCGAGGATGGCGGCTATCCACTTTGGGCAGTCTGACGCCCATCGCGGGGCAAGCCCGCTCCCACGCTGATCGTCCTCAACGGGAACTGACGTGGCAGCGAGCTTGCCCCGCGATGGACGCCAGCAGCCTGCAACGAGGCCACGTCATGCCATGCATTTCTTCCCGCCGCACCTTCGTCAAAGGCCTGGGCGCCGCCACGGCCCTGGCCGGCCTGGGCCTATGGCGCCCACTGGCACAGGCCGCTGAAGGCGCTCGTCCTGGGCAAATCCTTCAGGGCCAGCAGTTTGCCCTGTCGATCGGCCAGACCCCGGTCAACATCACCGGCCGCCCGCGCACCGCCTTGACCGTCAATAACAGCCTGCCCGGGCCACTGCTGCGCTGGCGCGAAGGTGATACGGTCAGCTTGCGGGTGCGCAATCAGCTGGCAGAACCGACCTCGATCCACTGGCACGGCATCATCCTGCCGGCCAACATGGACGGCGTACCGGGTTTGAGCTTCGCCGGCATCGAGCCAGGCGGCGACTACCTGTATCAGTTCACCCTGCGCCAGAGCGGCACCTACTGGTACCACAGCCACTCGGGTTTGCAGGAGCAAGCCGGGGTCTACGGGGCCATCGTCATCGAGCCGCGCGAGCCTGAGCCGCACCGTTATCAGCGCGATCACGTGCTGCTGTTCAGCGATTGGAGCGATCAGGCGCCTGAGCAGTTGATGGCGACCCTGAAAAAGCAGTCCGACGCCTTCAACTATGACAAGCGCACGGTCGGCGACTTCATTGACGATGTGGCCGCCAAGGGCTGGGAAGCAACCGTCGACAACCGCCTGGCCTGGGCGCGCATGCGCATGAGCCCCACGGACCTGGCCGATATCAGCGCGGCAACCTACACCTACCTGCTCAATGGCCAACCGCCGGACGGCAACTTCACCTGCCTGTTCCAACCCGGCGAAACCGTGCGCCTGCGCCTGATCAACGCTTCGGCGATGAGCTACTTCGACTTTCGCATCCCGGGCCTCAAGCTGACGGTGATCGCCGCCGATGGCCTGCCGGTGACCCCCGTTACAGTCGATGAGCTGCGCATTGCCGTGGCCGAGACCTACGACGTGCTGGTGGAGGTAGGCGACCTGCCCGCCTACACCCTGTTCGCCCAGAGCATGGACCGCACCGGCTTTGCCCGTGGCACCCTGGCCCGCGCGCCGGGCTTGCAAGCAGCGGTGCCCGCGCTGGATCCGCGCCCGGTGCTGAGCATGGATGACATGGGCCATGGCGGCATGGGCAACATGGATCATGCCGGCATGGACCATGGCGCGATGTCGGCCATGCAGCACCACCCAGCCAGCGAGACCGGTAACCCATTGGTCGACATGCAGACCATGGCCCCACGCGCCAACCTAGCCGACCCCGGTATTGGCCTGCGCGACAACGGTCGACGGGTACTGACCTATGCCGACCTGCGCAGCACCTTTGCCGACCCCGACGGGCGCCAGCCCTCGCGGGACATCGAGCTGCACCTGACCGGCCATATGGAGCGCTTCGCCTGGTCGTTCGATGGCATCAAGTTCAGCGATGCCGAGCCCCTGCGCCTGCGCTATGGCGAGCGGGTGCGCATCACCCTGGTCAACGACACCATGATGACCCACCCGATCCACCTGCACGGCATGTGGAGTGACCTGGAGGACGAGCACGGGCGCTTCCTGGTGCGCAAGCACACCGTGGATATCCCGCCTGGCAGCCGCCGCAGCTATCGGGTCAGCGCCGACGCCCTGGGGCGCTGGGCCTATCACTGCCACCTGCTCTATCACATGGAAACCGGAATGTT
Source organism: Pseudomonas sp. xss_2 (assembly GCF_043104195.1). Lineage (NCBI taxonomy): Bacteria > Pseudomonadati > Pseudomonadota > Gammaproteobacteria > Pseudomonadales > Pseudomonadaceae > Pseudomonas > Pseudomonas sp. xss_2. Next base: position 100,360 of record NZ_JBICKL010000070.1, on the reverse strand, counting down.
CCGCGAGGTACGGGTCGATGAATGAAGTCATCAATCGCAGCTTGCTGGCGGGCGCCGCCTTGGCCGCATTGCTGGCCAGCGAGCGCGTGCTCGCCACTGAGGCAAGCCACCACGGCCACGGCGCGATGCCGATGGACCACAGCCAGATGAACCATGGTGCCATGCCCCTGCAGCAGCCTCCTGCGCCGCTCAGCGCGCAGCCGCGCACGCCACTGGCGGTGATCACCGACGCCGACCGCCGCGCCGCCTTCCCACCGCTGCCGGGCCATCAGGTGCACGACCGGGCGATCAACTGGGCGGTGATCGTCGACCAGCTGGAATACCAGAACTTCGAGAGCAGCAGCGCGCTGAACTGGAATGCCACGGCCTGGGTGGGTGGCGATATCGACCGGCTGTGGCTGCGCACCGAAGGGGAACGGGAACAGGGCAAGACCCACAAAGCCGAACTGCAGGCCTTGTGGGGCCACGCCATCAGCCCCTGGTGGGAGCTGGTCGGCGGCCTGCGCCAGGATTTCAAGCCCGCCAGCGGCCAGACCTGGGCGGCCTTCGGCATCCAGGGCACGCCGCTGTATGGCCTGGAGCTGGAAGCCACCGCGTATGCTGGCGAGCGGCAACAGACCGCGCTGCGCCTGGAGGCCGGTTACGCTATGCTGCTGACCAATCGCTGGGTACTGGAGCCGACCCTTGAGGCCAACTTCTTCGGTCGTAACGATGCCAGCCGCGAGCAAGGCGCGGGGCTGGCTGAGAGCGAAGTCGGTGTGCGCCTGCGTTACGAAATCAGCCGAGGCTTCGCCCCGTATGTCGGGGTCAGCTTCAATCGCCTGCACGGCCAGCGCGCCGAAATGGCCCGCGACGATGCCGAGGATATCAGCCAGACCCGCCTGGTCGCCGGTATCCGCCTACGTTTCTAGAGGACTGTTCACCATGCTGCGCAAACACCTGATTACCCTGGGCCTGCTGGCCTTCACCGGCCTGGCCCAGGCGGCTGAGGTCATCGACGTCTACCGCGACCCCAACTGCGGCTGCTGCAAGCTGTGGATCAGCCACCTGCGCGACAACGGTTTCACCGTCAACGATCACGTCGAACCGAACATGAGCGAGGTCAAGCAGCGCCTGGGCGTGGCGCCACGGCTGGCTTCGTGCCACACCGGGGTGATCAACGGCAAGTTCGTCGAAGGTCACGTACCGGCCGAGCAGGTGCGCCTGCTGAGTAAACGCAGCGACCTCAAAGGCATCGCCGTGCCGGGCATGCCGATGGGCTCGCCGGGCATGGAAATGGGCGATCACAAAGACCCCTACCAAGTGATCGGCCTGACCCAGGATGGCCAGGACCAGGTGCTGGCCAACTACTGAGACGTCGTCGATGTTGAGCTTGTGGGCGCTGTTTCTCAGCGCCTTTGGCGCCGCTACCCTGCTGCCGCTGCAATCGGAAGCGGTGCTGGTCGGCCTGCTGCTGCGCGACCCTGATGCCTGGTTGACCCTGCTGCTGGTGGCAACCCTGGGCAATGTCTTGGGTTCGATCGTCAATTGGCTGCTGGGGCGGGCCATCGAGCACCTGCGCGAACGCCGCTGGTTCCCGTTCAGCGCCGCACAGCTGCAGCGTGCCCAACAGCGTTACCAGCGCTGGGGGCAATGGTCGTTGCTGCTGAGCTGGATGCCGGTGATTGGTGATCCGCTGACCCTGATCGCCGGGATCATGCGCGAGCCGTTCTGGCGCTTCCTGCTGCTGGTCACGGTGGCCAAGGGCGGGCGCTATCTGGTGTTGGCGTTGATTACCCTGGGTTGGTTTAACGGCCAGTAACACCTTTGCCGCTGCAGGCGGTCAACAGGCTGTTAGAGTCGCTTTTTCCTACATGGTGCTACACGGAGTACTCCCATGCTGCGCGCAACCGCCCTGACCCTCGCCTGCCTGCTGGGCAGCTCGGCCATCGCTGCCGAGTCGCCCACCTACGGTATGCAGCTCGAAGGCTTCGATTACCCTCACCCGCTCAAGCATTTCAACTTCAAGTCCCAGGGCCAAGACGTGCAGATGGGCTATATGGACGTACCCGCCAAGGGCCAAGCCAATGGCCGCAGCGTGGTGCTGATGCATGGCAAGAACTTCTGCGCCGCCACCTGGGAAACCACCCTCCAAGCCCTCAGCCAAGCCGGCTATCGAGTGATTGCCCCAGACCAGATCGGTTTCTGCACCTCCAGTAAACCCGGCTATTACCAGTACAGCTTCCAGCAACTGGCAGACAACACCCATGCCTTGCTTGAGCACCTGGGTGTCAAGCAGGCGATCATCCTCGGCCACTCTACCGGCGGCATGCTCGCCACCCGCTACGCGCTGATGTACCCGCAGCAGGTCGAGCGCCTGGCCATGGTCAACCCGATCGGCCTGGAAGATTGGAAAGCGCTTGGCGTGCCCTACCGCACGGTGGATCAATGGTATGCGCGCGAGCTCAAGCTCGATGCCGAAGGGGTGCGTAACTATGAGCGCAAGACCTATTACGCCGGGCGCTGGAAGCCTGAGTACGAGCGCTGGGTACAGATGCTGGTGGGGCTGAACAAAGGGCCGGGGCATGAGCGGGTGGCGTGGAACTCGGCGCTGATCTACGACATGATCTTTACCCAGCCGGTGTACCACGAGTTCAAGGATTTGAAGATGCCGACACTGTTACTGATCGGCGATCAGGACAGCACGGCGATTGGCAGTGATATCGCTTCCGATGAGGTCAAGGCACGCTTGGGCAAGTACCAGGAGCTGGGGCCGCAGGTGGCCAAGATGATACCCAAGGGCGAGTTGGTGACCTTCCAGGGGCTGGGGCATGCGCCGCAGATCGAAGAGCCTGAGCGGTTTCACCAGGCGCTGATCGGGTGGCTCGGGCGATAAGCATTGTTGGGGCTGCTGCGCAGCCCATCGCAGGCTCCGCCTGCTCCTACAGGCGTTATGCCGGCCCGTGTAGGAGCTGGCGAAGCCTGCGATGGGCCGCAAAGCGGCCCCAATCCCACAAGCCTACCCCCTCCCCCAAACCAGCACCTCGCTCCACCCCAGCTCGGCAAAATCATCAGCCCGCAAATGAGCCTCTTCTTCACAGAAGAACTCATCCAACTGCGGCGGTCGCACAGCCGTATCGCTGAGCATCCCATGCACCTGGCCGCGGTGATGAGTCTGGTGCTCGAACAAATGCGCCAGCAACCGCAGCCGCTGCTCCCGCTGCATCCGCTCAGGGCGCACGATGCTGACATAGCGCCGCAGTTGATCGTCACGCAGCAGGCGACAGTAGGCGATCAAGCGATGGTCGGCCTGGGCCTGCTCGGCATGCAGATCAGCGCAGGTGGCAAAGGGCTGTTCCGGCTCGAAAAAACGCTCGCCATCCGGGTCCGGCGCCTCGCCGCGCTGTTCACACTCCAACGCATGCAGATAGAACCAATCCACGGTCAGCAGGTGATTGAGGGTGGCCTTGATCGACGGGAAGAAGCTGCAACGGGGTGCGACGAACTCGTCCTGGGTCAGTTGCAGGCAGGCTTTGTACAACCGGTGATTGGCCCAGCCATTGTTATAGGCCTGGGTCAGCAGATGATGCGACAGCGGCTCCATGGTCGGCTCCTTCAAGCGAAGCGTTGCAGTTGCATCTCCCGTAGCCGGCTCAGGGTCCGCTGATACGGGAACGCCAGATACCCTTGAGTGTAGAGCGCTTCGAGCGGTACCTCGGCCTCCAGGTACAACGCAATGCGCCGGTCATAGCATTCATCGACCAAGGCAATGAAGCGGCGCACGCTGTCATCTTTGGGTGAAAGTGCCGGCAACTGGCGATCGCCTGCCTCCACCCGACGGGCGCCATCCTCGGTGCCGCGGGCAATACGCCCGGGCCGCTGCTCGCCGCTCAGGGCGGGGATGCCGCCTACCAGGATCGCCGGGAACTGGTCGCACAGGGTCATGAATTCCAGGGCTGACAGGGGCTGTTCGCACAGTTCGCTGAAACGGCACCAGATCGCCTGGCTGCTGCGGCGCACCACGCGGATCTGCCGCGAACCGAGCTGCAAGGGCTGATCCGAGCCGGTATCGTCTGGGCTTAATTGCGAAAATACTGCCTGCAACGCGCTGGGCTGACCGGGTGCGCTCAGCCAGAAGCGTTGGTGGCTCTCGCCTGGGTGCAGGCGATGGTCCTGCTCGCCGGCTACCGGCAGCACCTGCATGTGCCGTTCGATGGCGGCGATGGCCGGCAGGAAACGCTCGCGGTTGAAGCCGTCGTGGTAGAGCTGGTTCGGCGGTTGGTTGGAGGTGGCGACGATCACCACCCCGTGCTCGAACAGCGCTTTGAAGAGCCGCCCAAGAATGATCGCATCACCGATGTCATTGACGAACAACTCATCGAAACACAGTACGCGGATCTGCCCGGCCAGCTGCGCAGCCAGTGCCAACAAGGGGTCAGCGGTGCCGTTGAGCTGGAACAAGCGCTGGTGGACCCAGGCCATGAAATGGTGAAAATGCTGGCGCCGCGATGGTAGCTCAAGGCAACGGTGGAACTGGTCCATCAACCAGGTCTTACCACGCCCGACCGGACCCCAGAGGTACACGCCTTGGGTGGGATGAGCACTTTGCAGGGCTTCGAAGCAGGCTTGCAAGGCTGCTACAGCCTGGGCCTGGGCGGGGTCGGCAACGAAACCTCGCTGCTCCAAGGCCTGCTGATAGAGAGCGTGTGGAGAGATGGACATGCCCAAGTGTACCGGTCCAAAAGGGCCATGCTACGGGACATGGGATTAAGGATCATGCTGTTTTTGATTGACTCAGCCCCGGTTACTTCAAGGATGCGCCAGTTCATGGCAGAGCGTCTGCCTCGCTATTTTTTGTTACCATCTGCCTATTACGAGCGCACAGCGCCATACACACGATGGAAACCGCCTGATGAGCCAAGCCTTCGACGTCGCCGCCCTGGCCGCGACCTACGCCAACAAGTCCCCGCAGGACATTCTCAAGCTCGCCTTCGAACACTTTGGCGACGACCTGTGGATCTCATTCAGCGGCGCCGAGGATGTGGTGCTGGTGGATATGGCCTGGAAACTGAATAAACAGGTCAAGGTCTTCAGCCTCGATACCGGCCGTCTGCACCCGGAGACCTATCGTTTTATCGATCAGGTCCGCGAGCAGTACAACCTGCCGATCGAGATCCTCAGCCCGGACCGGGCCAAGCTGGATCCATTCGTCAAGGACAAGGGCCTGTTCAGTTTCTACAAGGATGGCCATGGCGAATGCTGCGGCATCCGCAAGATCGAGCCGCTGCGGCGCAAGCTGTCCACCGTCAGCGCCTGGGCCACAGGCCAACGTCGCGACCAGAGCCCTGGCACCCGCAGCCAGGTTGCCGCGCTGGAAATCGACTCGGCGTTCTCCACCGCTGAGCGCACGTTGTACAAGTTCAACCCCCTGGCGCAGATGACCAGCGCCGAAGTGTGGGGCTATATCCGCATGCTTGAGCTGCCCTACAACAGCCTGCATGAACGCGGCTTCATCAGTATCGGCTGCGAGCCTTGCACCCGCCCAGTGCTGCCTAACCAGCATGAGCGCGAAGGCCGCTGGTGGTGGGAAGAGTCCACGCAGAAGGAATGCGGGCTGCATGCCGGCAACCTGATCTCCAAGGCCTGACCTTGTAGCAGGCATAAAAAAACCGGCCAATCAGCCGGTTTTTTTGCGCCTGTCGATCAGTGGAACGGCAACTCGACGCCGTGGAAAAGCTCTTCAAGCTCTTGCTTGTTATGGCACTGGATAGCCTTGGCCATGACTTCACGGGTCAGGTGCGGCGCGAATTTCTCGATGAAGTCGCACATGAAACCACGCAGGAAGGTGCCACGACGGAAGCCGATCTTGGTCACGCTGGCTTCGAACAGCTCGCTGGCATCCAGGGCGACCAGATCGCTATCAAGCTTGGCATCTACCGCCATACCGGCCACGATGCCCACACCCAGGCCCAGGCGCACATAGGTCTTGATCACGTCAGCGTCAGCGGCGGTGAACACCACTTTTGGCGTAAGGCCACGATGGTTGAACGCCTCGTCCAACTTGGAACGGCCAGTGAAGCCGAACACGTAGGTGACGATCGGGTATTCGGCGAGCGCTTCGAGGGTCAGCTTCGGCAGCTTGGCCAGTGGGTGGCCCTGGGGTACCACCACGCAACGGTTCCAGCGGTAGCACGGCATCATGATCAGATCGCCGAACAGCTCCAGGGCTTCAGTGGCGATGGCAAAGTCGACAGTGCCGTCAGCCGCCATTTCGGCGATTTGCATGGGCGAGCCCTGATGCATGTGCAGGGATACTTCCGGGTACTGCTTGATGAAGCTGCTGATCACCGGCGGCAAGGCATAGCGTGCCTGGGTGTGGGTGGTGGCGATCGACAGGGTGCCCTTCTTCTCGTTGGAGAATTCCTGGGCGATCTGCTTGATGCTTTCAACCTTGCGCAGGATCTCGCCAGCGGTGTTGATGATGCGCTCGCCTGCCGGGGTGACGCGGGTCAGGTGCTTGCCGCTGCGGGCGAAGACTTCGACACCCAACTCATCCTCGAGCAGGCGGATCTGCTTGCTGATCCCCGGCTGGGAGGTATAGAGGCTCTGCGCTGTCGCGGAGACGTTGAGGTCGTGGTGCGCCACTTCCCAGATGTAGCGCAGTTGTTGGAGCTTCATAGGTTTCCCTCGGTTCAGCGGTAGGTCACCGGCAGCTGGCAGCGACGATATATAACTATATTAGTGGTTCTGGAAATAAATCTAGAACTATTTTGTTACGCCAAGGGGAAATGACCTACTGCCATCTTCATGCTTTCCTACGCCCCAAATGCTGCGCCAACGGCACCATGTAGACCGGCACCGGTGACAGCTGCAAGAGCCGCACTGCCGTCCTACCAATCGGCACATCTACCCCTGCACCTTGGGTATGGCTGCCGAAGATCAACAGATCGACACTCAGCCGTTGCGCCTGATCGAGGATCACCTGCGCAGGATCGCCCTGGCGCACGCGCACGGCACGGATCACAGCCAGATCCGCTTCCTCGCCCAGCTCATCGCGAAAATTTTCCAGGACCCTCTGCTCGATATTGGCCATCACTGTATTCACCCCCTGGCTGTGCAACTGGTCCAGGGTCTGTTCGTCCAGATAACTCTGCAACAACGATTCGGCGAACTGGCCCATCGGTTCGACCGCGTGGATCACGTACAGCTCTGCATTGAAGGTGCGCGCCAAGGCCAGGGCGTGCTGCATGACAACAGGCGCGTATACACCGAGGTCGGTGGCATACAGCATGGAACGAATCATTCGACCTCCTCGACTGCCGCCACGGCAGAGCAAGGTTCAGCTTAGCAGCGCCGTAGCCGGGCGCTGCGCCGTCCGGCGTGCTGCCCAGCAGGCCTTGAGGCTCAGTCAGGCCTGGCGATTGCGTCGATCGATGAAGGCCAGCGATTGGTAGAGCATTTCCATGCGCGGCAGTTGGCAGCCTGCGGCGCGTGCCCGCGCCAGGGGCTCGGCGTAGATCGCCTGGAGTTCGAGCGGGCGCTGCTGGGCGTGGTCGTGATACATGCTGGGCCAGTAGTCAGGCATTTGCTCAGTAATGCGCAACAAGTGCTCGGCATAGCCCTGCGGCAGCACCAGGCCACAGGCCTGGGCGCCTTGCACCACTTCGGCCATCAGTTGCTGGATTAGCAGCCTGCTGTCGGCGTCAGCCATCAACGGCGTGGTACTGGCTTGCAAGAGTACCGACAGACCGTTGTAGGGCACGTTCCACACCAGCTTCTGCCAGCGGGCCTGTTCGAGGTTTTCCATGGCCTGCGAGTCGATCCCCGCGGCATGGAACAGCGCGGCGCCCTCCTCGACGATGGCCAGCGCTGCACCTGCGGCCGGGCCGCTGTGATAGCCAAGGTTGACCGCGCCCAGCGCCTGGTGACGAATCACTCCGGGGGCCTCGCGGTTGACACATATAAAGCACAAGCCGCCGAGCAAGTGCATATCTGGGCGCAAGGCAGGGCGCAACTGATCTTCAACGCCCAGGCCATTTTGCAATAGCACCACCCTGGCCTCAGGCGCGGCAGCCTGGACGATCAGCGGCGCAAGCTCGGCATTACTGGTAGCCTTGGCGCCCACCAGCAACCAGTCGCACAACGGCATGTCGGCGGCCGAGGCATAGGCGTTGACCTGCATATGCACTTGACCATGCACCGCGCTTTGCATGCTCAGCCCCTGCTCGCGCACCGCCTCGTACTCGCTACGCAACAGAAAGTGCACCTCAAAGCCTGCGCGGGCCAGCATCAGCCCGTAGAACCCGCCGATGGCCCCACTGCCGATGATCCCGATACGCGTACTGCGAGACTCCATGCACTACTCCTTTTCGATCCAGCTGCTGGTTCGCCTGATGCTTACAAGTCAGGCCGATGTGGCCCAACTGTAATGCGCGATTGAAGTCAGAGCAGCATTTTCTAGTGTCAAATCTGGTCCTGCGACAAGGCCGGAACATCCAAACACACAGGCGCTGCCAACAGGTAGCTTCCACCACGCAGAAACAAAAAACCCTCCGAAGGCCAAAAACCCCACGCCGACTGGGCCCAGCCCATTGTCGCGCCCCCTGTAACGCGCTAAGGTTCGGCCTCCCCGTTGCGAACAATCTGCTGCTGGGCCGCACGGGGATTGCTGGCGGCCGGCACCCGTGACCTGACGAGTAACACGATGGCTGATTTACCGATCGATGACCTAAACGTTGCCTCCAACGAGACCTTGATCACCCCCGATCAGCTCAAGAAGGAAATTCCTCTCAGCGCCCAGGCCCTGCAGACTGTGACTGCCGGCCGCGAAGTGGTGCGCAACATTCTCGACGGCAAGGACCATCGACTGTTCGTCGTGATCGGCCCCTGCTCGATCCATGACATCAAGGCCGCTCACGAATACGCCGAGCGCCTCAAGGTACTGGCCGCGGAAGTCGCCGACACCCTGTACCTGGTAATGCGCGTGTACTTCGAAAAACCGCGTACCACCGTCGGCTGGAAAGGCCTGATCAACGACCCGTACCTGGATGACTCGTTCAAGATCCAGGACGGTCTGCACATCGGTCGCCAATTGCTGCTGGACCTGGCCGAAATGGGCCTGCCAACCGCCACCGAAGCACTCGACCCGATCTCCCCGCAGTACCTGCAGGACCTGATCAGCTGGTCGGCGATCGGCGCTCGCACCACCGAATCGCAGACCCACCGAGAGATGGCTTCGGGCCTGTCCTCGGCGGTCGGTTTCAAGAACGGTACCGATGGCGGCCTGACCGTGGCGATCAATGCCCTGCAGTCGGTGTCCAAGCCACACCGTTTCCTGGGGATCAACCAGGAAGGTGGCGTGTCCATCGTCACCACCAAGGGTAATGCCTATGGCCACGTGGTACTGCGCGGCGGCAACGGCAAGCCCAACTATGATTCGGTCAGCGTTGCCCTGTGCGAGCAAGACCTGGCCAAGGCCAAGATCAAGGCCAACATCATGGTCGACTGCAGCCACGCCAATTCCAACAAGGACCCGGCCCTGCAGCCGCTGGTGATGGACAACGTCGCCAACCAGATCCTCGAAGGCAACCAGTCGATCATCGGCCTGATGGTCGAGAGCCACTTGAACTGGGGCTGTCAGTCGATTCCCAAGGATCTTGCCGATCTGCAATACGGCGTATCGGTCACCGACGCCTGTATCGATTGGGCCGCCACCGAAAAGTCCGTGCGCAGCATGCGCGACAAGCTCAAGGACGTTCTGCCCAAACGCCAACGCGGCTGAGGCCAGACACAAGAACGCCGGGCATTGCCCGGCGTTTTTGTGTGCGTCGATCAGCCCCGAACGTCAGGCTTTGCTGGAATGGCGCTGCTGGCGCTCCATGTAGCGCTCGACGTACGAGCACGACGGGATGACCGTGTAGCCCATCTGGTCGGCGTACTGCAGGGCCTGTTCGGTCAGCGCTGCGGCAATGCCGCGGCCGCGCAGGGCGTTGGGCACGAAGGTGCGATAGATATCCAGCGTCTGCTTGCCCAGGTCCATGTACGTCAGGTAGGCACGATGACCGTCCACGTTGGTCTCGAACTGATGACCGGCCTGGTCATGGTGGATGGTCAGCGCTTCGCTCATCACTACTCCTCGCAGGTCTTCTCGGCAGACCTTTACCTTAACCGATGATGTATCCGGCGCGGAATCTTCTACGCCCCCTCATGCCCCCTTGGACAGCAAGGTGACTGGGTCGTTCTGTACCCTGGGCACCCACAAATAGTAGGCGCCGCCAGCAGGAATGCTCAAGGTGGCAGACGGCAAAAATTCGCCGTTAAACCCAGTTGAGCGGACCTGACGGTGGACTCGCAACAGCACGCGGATGTTGTACTGCTAAGACGCACAAGGACAGTACAAGTCACCTTTAGTTCAACAAAAAGTTCCGCTAGTACAATCGCTTGCGAACCCTGAACAGGTTGTTCACAAAAGCGCTACAAAGGTGTCAGCGACCCAGCAGTGCACATTTTTTTTGCAGTTCTTGCGCTCAGTCAGTTTACTTACTACAAGTAATGGGTACTATGTACGCCGGCCAGTTTCTCTTTTCCGAGAGATGGCTATTTAATAGAAAGTCCTTGAAGGGGAACACGATGAACAACGTTCTGAAATTCTCTGCTCTGGCTCTGGCCGCAGTTCTGGCTACCGGTTGCAGCAGCGTCTCCAAAGAAACCGAAGCTCGCCTGACTGCTACCGAAGACGCAGCAGCTCGCGCCCAAGCCCGTGCCGATGAAGCCTACCGTAAGGCTGACGACGCTCTGGCTGCCGCTCAGAAGGCTCAGCAAACCGCTGACGAAGCCAACGAGCGCGCTCTGCGTATGCTGGACAAAGCCAGCCGCAAGTAATAATCCTCACGGATTGTTATGAAGCCGACCCACTTGTGGGTCGGCTTTTTTATTGCCGATGAAAACGCCTGCGGCAAAAACGAAAAAGGCCTGCACTAAGGCAGGCCCTGATCGCGCCGCAGCGACTTACGACTTACTGAAGTTCAGGCGGAATGCTCGAGACCATCGGTGCCGCACCACCGGTGACGGGAACGGCAATTTCCACCGGCATGCCATCTTCAGCGGCAACCACGTCGCGCACCATGTCCCAGTTCATCCGCAGGTTATTGGCCAGGTCTTCACGCTTGAGCAAGGCATTGATAACTGCAGTGTGCTTGTCGACCACCGACGGATCGCCATGATCATCCAGCGGTGTATGCGCCTCGAGGTAGACCTTGCCGGCACTGATACCGAACTTGTACGGCTCGTTGATGATGCGCACCGGCGTACCTACCGGGACCATCTTGGAAAGTTCCAGGACGTTATTGTTGAGCATGCGGAAGCAACCATGGCTGGTGCGCATACCAATACCGAACTTCTTGTTGGAACCGTGGATCAGGTACCCAGGTACACCCAGGGTGAACTTGAACGGCCCCAGCGGGTTGTCCGGGCCAGCGGGCACTACGGTCGGCAAGATGTCGCCATCGGCGGCATGCTCGGCGCGGATCGAAGCGGGCGGCGTCCAGGTCGGGTTCGGCGTCTTGGCGGTAATCTTGGTATTGGCAATCGGCGAGCCCCAGCCTTCACGGCCGATGCCCAGCGGGAAGGTATGCACTACGTTCTGCCCTTTCGGGAAGTAGTACAGACGGTATTCAGCCAGGTTGATGACGATGCCTTCGCGTGGCCCCGGAGGCAGCACGTAGCGGGTCGGCAGGATGATTTCGGTACCGGCGCCGGGCAACCATGGATCGACGCCCGGGTTGGCGGCGATCATCTCCAGATAGCCCAGATCATTGGCGGTGCCGATGTCAGCGAAGGTGTCTTCGTACTTGGCCTTGATCGTCTGGACCTGGCCGACGACGTCCTCACCGGGTGGCGGCAGTGGCAGCTCCAGCGCGCAGGCAGGGCCCGCTACCAGCAGGGCGGCCAGGGACAGGCTACGGGTGACGGCGGGAAAGCGCGGCAACATCCGGTAAATCCTTCGAAAGGTGGGTCAAGAGGATCGATTGTACACCCGCCCCGGCACAAGCGGGAGGCATCGGGCAGTTGCATGCGTTTCAGATGATGAAAGGCAGTCTTAGTTCCGGCCGACACTTGCCATCTAGAGTTGCGGCCATACCGGTCGAGTGCCACGGCGCTGGGCATCTAAGATCGCCTTGCACAGCGTGCACAGGCGGCTGTCGCGATTGATCGCGCGCGGCACCATCGACCACCGTGGCTGCGCAGGCAGCAGACCGCCGCATAGGGTGCGGTCGACCGGCGCGCCCAGCTCAAGTTGGCGGGCTACCAGATGGACGCGGACTTCCTGACACGCGAACAGGTCGAGCTGCTCATCGGGCTCGATCAGTTGATAGGCATACAGGGACCAGGCAGGGCGCGGCATTGGGGGGTCTCGAAACGGGGGGCGCAACATTATCCGAAAGCAGCCCCCGTTAAAAGCGTCACAGCAAGGGTTTTATCACCGGCCAGGCATTTTCCAGCAGTTGCTGCTGGGCGCCCTGGGCTGGGTGAATGCCATCGGCCTGCATCATCTGCGGCACACCGCCAACCCCCTCGAGGAAAAACGGCACCCATGGCACTTTTTTCTGTGTCGCCAACTGCTCATAGACCTGGGCAAAGGCAGTGGTATAGCGCACCCCGTAATTGGGCGGCAGGCGCATGCCCAACAGGACCACCTTGGCCCCTGCCGCCTGGGAGCGGTCTATCATCGAAGCAAGATTTTGTTGCAATTGCTCTGGCGGCTGTCCACGCAGCCCATCGTTGCCGCCCAGCTCGATGATCACCAGGCTCGGCTTATGCTCTGCAAGCAGCGCCGGCAGCCGCGCCTGGCCACCTGCACTGGTGTCACCACTGATCGAGGCATTGACCACCTGATCGCTGGAGCCTTCCTGCTGCAGCCGTTGCTGCAACAGGGAAACCCACCCCTGGCGGGTATCCAGGCCAAAACCGGCGCTGATACTATCGCCGACGACCAGCAGTGTTCCCGCCGCCGCGCTCTGGGCCAGGCAATACAGGGCCAGACCGGCACTCAACCACCACACTCGCATCGGATTCTCCATGGGCCCAAGCATTCTCGTTGCGCAGCACCTTAGCAAAGTGGTTCCCAGCGCGGAAGGCGACCTGACCATCCTCCACGCACTCTCCCTCGATCTGAACCAGGGCGACAGCCTGGCCATCGTCGGCGCTTCGGGCTCGGGCAAATCGACCCTGCTGGGCTTGCTCGCAGGCCTGGACCGCCCTAGCGCCGGCACGGTGATCCTCGCCGGTCACGACCTGGGGCCGCTGGATGAAGATCAACGGGCGCGGGTGCGCGCCGAGCATGTCGGCTTCGTGTTCCAGTCGTTCCAATTGCTCGACAGCCTCAATGCACTGGAAAACGTCATGCTGCCGCTGGAGCTCGATGGCCGCCGCGATGCCCGCGAGCATGCGCGCAGCCTGCTCGAACGGGTTGGCCTGGGCAAACGCCTGACCCATACCCCGCTCCAGCTGTCAGGCGGTGAGCAGCAACGGGTGGCGATTGCCCGAGCGTTCGCCGCGCAGCCAGCGGTGCTGTTCGCCGACGAGCCTACCGGCAACCTGGACAGCCACACCGGCGAGCGCATCAGCGACCTGTTGTTCGAACTGAACAAGGAGCGCGGCACCACCTTGGTTCTGGTCACCCATGACGAACGCCTGGCCAAGCGCTGCCGGCGCCTGATCCGCCTGGACGCTGGGCGCCTGGTGGCGCCCCTGGAGCCGTGATGACTCGATTGCCGTTTCTGCGCCTGTGCGCCTTGGCCCTGCGCCAGCTCTGGCGCGACGCCCGTGCCAGTGAAGTACGCGTGCTGTTCTTCGCCCTGCTGGTGGCCGTGGCGGCCAGCACCGCCATCGGCTATTTCGGCGCACGCCTGAATGGCGCCATGCAGCTGCGCGCCAGCGAGTTTCTCGGCGCAGATCTGGTCCTGCAGGGCAGCTCGCCAGCTCGCCAGGAGCAGATCGACGCCGGCACGGCGCTGGGCTTTCGCCATGCACAGGTGGTGGAATTTACCAGCGTGGTCGGGGGCGATAGCGGCATCCAGCTCTCCAGCATCAAGGCCGCCGACACTGCCTACCCGCTGCGGGGAAAACTACGCAGCGCCGCAGCGCCCTATGCGCAGGAGGCGCCCGGGGGCGGCCCAGCAGCCGGTGAGGTCTGGGTCGAGCCACGTTTGCTGGCGGCGCTGGGTTTGTCGATAGGCGATAGCATCGATGTCGGCATGAAGAGCTTGCGCATGACCCGCGTATTGACCTACGAACCAGACCGCGCCAACAACTTCTACAGCCTCACCCCGCGGGTGCTGATGAACCTCGACGACCTGCAAAGCACCGGCGTGATCCAGCCAGGCAGCCGGGTCAGCTATCGCGAGCTATGGCGAGGCGAGCCGCAAACGTTGAGCCAGTATCGCCAGGCCATCGACAAGGATCTGGCCGCCAACCAGCGCCTGCTCGATACCCGCGATGGCAACCGGCAAATCGGCGGCGCGCTGGGCAAGGCTGAGCGCTACTTGAACATGGCCAGCCTGGTGGCGGTGCTATTGGCAGGCGTTGCCGTGGCGCTCTCGGCCAGCCGCTACGCGGCCCGGCGCCTGAACGCCAGCGCCCTGCTGCGCTGCCTGGGCTTGTCTCGCCGCCAGGCCCTGGGCCTGTACTGCGTGCAACTGGCAGCGCTAGGCCTGGTGGCAGCAGTGGTCGGGGCTCTGGTCGGCTGGCTGGCACAGCTGGGCCTGTTCCGTTTACTGCACGGGTTGATGCCCAGCGTCATTCCACCCGGTGGCATCACCCCGGCGCTGGCTGGCATCGGCACGGGCCTGGTCGCCCTCGCAGGTTTCGCCCTGCCGCCGTTGGCGGCACTGGGCCGCGTGCCGCCGCTGCGGGTGTTGCGCCGCGACCTGCTGCCGGTACCGCCCAGCAGCTGGCTGGTGTATGGCGCTGCCCTATTTGCCCTGGGCCTGATCATGTGGCGCCTGAGCCTGGATCTGCTGCTGACCTTTGCCCTGCTCGGCGGCGGGCTGATCGCTGCGCTGCTACTGGGTGGCTTGCTCCTGCTCGGCTTGCGCAGCCTGCGCCGGTTACTGGCGGGCGCGCCCCTGACTTGGCGGCTGGGGCTAGGCCAATTGCTGCGTCACCCGCTGGCGGCAGCCGGCCAAGCGCTGGCGTTTGGCCTCATCCTACTGGCCATGGGCCTGGTCGCATTGCTGCGCGCCGAGCTGTTGGATACCTGGCAAGCGCAACTGCCCAAAGATGCCCCCAATCACTTCGCCTTGAACATCCTGCCGGATGAGCGCGATGCTTTTATCCAGCACTTACGCGAGGTCAACGCCACTTCGGCGCCGTTGTATCCGGTGATCCCGGGTCGGCTGACGCACATCAACGACGAGCCAGTGCGCCAGCTGGTGAGCAAGGAGTCCACCGGTGAACGCGCCGTGCAACGCGATCTCAGCCTGACCTGGGCCGCCGAGCTGCCCCAGGGCAATGCCTTGACCTCAGGTGATTGGTGGCAGCCCACCCCAGCAAGCGATGGCATCCCTGGTGTTTCAGTAGAAGCGGAGCTTGCTGCCAGCCTGCATCTGAAGCTGGGCGACCTGCTCAATTTCGATATCGGTGGTCAGCAACGCCAGGCACGGGTCAGCAGCTTGCGCTCGGTGCACTGGGACAGTTTCCAGCCCAACTTCTACATGATTTTCCAACCCGGCACCCTGCAGGGCTTGCCCACCACCTACCTGACCAGCTTCTACTTGGCAGCGGGTCACGATCAGGAAGTGGTCGCCCTGTCCCGCGCGTTCCCGGCCGCGACCATTCTTCAGGTCGACGCGCTGCTCGAGCAGTTGCGCAGCATCCTGGCGCAGGTGACCTTGGCGGTGGAGTATGTGCTGTTGTTCGTGTTGGCGGCGGGCCTGGCAGTGCTGTTCGCCGGGCTGCAGGCAACCTTGGATGAGCGCATTCACCAAGGCGCCTTGCTGCGCGCGCTGGGTGCGCCCAGGCCCTTGCTGGTCAGGACCCGGCGCATCGAGTTCGGCTTGCTGGGGGCGGCCAGCGGCGTGCTGGCGGCGCTGGGTTGCGAGCTGATCAGCTGGGCGCTGTATCGCTATGCGTTCGACCTGCCGTGGAGTCCGCATCCATGGCTGCTGGCATTACCGCTGGTGGGTGCATTGCTGGTGGCGGGTGCTGGGGTGTTTGGCACCCGGCGTGCGCTCAATGCCAGCCCTTTGGCGGTTTTGCGCGACACTTGAGCCCAACGCAAATGTGAACGGGGGCTGCTTTGCGGCCCCAGTCTTGGAAACTTCAGTTATTCAGGCATCCGCCTGCACAACCGGATAACTGATGCTATTGACATACCAGATAGCATCCCCCGTCGGCGTCTTGACCACCACCTCGTCACCCTCCTCCTTCTTGAGCAACGCGCGGGCCATAGGGGAATCGATCGAAATGTAGTCGTTGCGCCCATAGATCTCGTCATAACCGACGATGCGAAACTTCAGGGTCTCGCCGTCATCGTTTTCGATTTCCACCCAAGCGCCAAAGAACACTTTGCCTTCCTGTTCCGGGGAATAGGCAACCACTTTGACATCTTCAAGACGCTTGCGCAGGTAACGCACGCGACGATCAATCTCGCGCAAGAGCTTCTTGTTGTACTGGTAATCGGCGTTTTCACTGCGATCGCCCAGCGACGCTGCCCAGGCAACCTTCTGGGTAATTTCCGGCCGGTAGACCCGCCACAGATGGTCGAGCTCTTGCTTGAGCGCCTGATGACCTTCGGTGGTGATGATGTTGGTGCTCAAACGGCATTCTCCTCAACGCCTGTGCGTGCCGACGTAGTGAGGCCGAGCTTAACCAAAAATGCCCGGCGCTGACATGCTACTCAACGACGGGTAATCAGGCCTTGGCGGGCGATGCGGGTGAGATGGCCGATAACCTCGGCTGCGTCTTCGGCTGCCGGCGACTGGATCACCGCGAGGTCAAAGCGATCGCTGCCGTACTGTTCGAGCAAGCCGCAGGTTTCAGCGAACTGGATGAGGAAAGCGCGGGCTTGGCCCTTGCGTCGCGAGAAACCATCAAGGTGACGCAACAAGGTAGGCTGATGCTGGCCACCGAGCAGGATGCGCGGTGTGCGAGAAGCCTGGCTGGCAGGCAGGGGGGTCAGGCAGACACTGGTACGTGGACAACTCATGGAGTATTTCTCCGCCTCGCAAATCCCGCTGGGCAGCGGTGGGAGGCGTCACCGAACCAGCGCTTTAGCGGTATTTCGGATGACCCGGCTGGGGGCCTCTCCTGCGCCCCGCAAGTAGCTGTTTAAATCGGCGCAAGCGGTATCCTAGAGAGTGAAACGACAAGCTGCAAGTAGACTTTACTCGCAGCTTGAGGGATGCGCTTTACAGCGTTGTGTCAGCGGGCGATCAGGCGGTCCAGGGAGAAGCGACCGGCACCTTCGATCAGCACTTCCACGGTGCCTGCCATCAGCGCCAGGGCGAACTCGTAGCCGTTGTTGGACATGAACAGGCCGTTGCCGATGTGCACCGAGAAGATCGCCACCACCAGGGTCACCGTCAGTGCCAGGGCAGCTGGGCGCACCAGCAGGCCAATCAGCAGTGCCAGACCACCGAAGAACTCGGCGCTACCCGACAATAGGGCCATCAGGTAACCCGGGGCCAGGCCGATGCTTTCCATCCACTGCCCGGTGCCTTCCAGGCCGTAGCCACCGAACAGGCCGAACAATTTCTGTGCGCCGTGGGCCATGAAGATCAGACCGACCAGGATGCGTATAACGCTCAAGCCAGCGCCAGCACGGGTGACGAACAGCGAGTTGAGGGTGTTGGAGTTCATTTCAAGTCTTCCTTAGGGCACGCAATGTTGTGTTGGGATGGGCGCCATCTTAATCAAATTAATCAATAGTAAAATCGCATAATATGCGTGATTAATATCGGATATTTCGATTTGTTAACGCTTTGCCACACGTTCTAGCGCAGCCCGCTCACGATTGAAGGCCAGGAAGTACTTGTTGACGCTGTTGACGAAATTGACCGGCCCCATGCCCACCTGCTCCATGGCGATGCGTTCGGTCTGGAAGAACCACTGGTTGCCATTGAGCCCGCGCCGACGCGCTTCGGCACGCATCGCCTGCACCCGCTCCGGGCCCAGGTTGTAAGCCGCCAGGATGAACGCCATGCGCTCGCGCTCGTTAAGCTTGGGGCTGGCGAAGAACTTGCGCCGGATCAACGCCAGGTAGCGGGCGCTGGCCTGGACATTGCCATCGACGGTGGTGGTGTTACTGACCCCGACCCGTTGCGCGGCCGACGGCGTGATCTGCATCAATCCATGAGCGCCGCCCATACCTCGTGCGGCGGGATTGAGGGTGGACTCCTTGAACGCCAGCGCAGCCAGGTTGAGCCAGTCGATCTGTTGCGCCTGCCCATGCTTTTGCATCACCGCCCGCAGCGTCTGCAATTGCTGGCGGTCTTTGCGCGCCAATGGGTTGTGCACCCGGTACTGACGCCGATAAATGCGCTCGAACGCGGCGTCCTGGTTGTCTGGGGCGCGGTAACCCGCCAGGAAGCGGTCGACCGTGGCCAGCAACAGATGCGCATCGCGACCGACATACCAACGCATGGCCTGGGGTTCGCCGAGCTTCAAGCGAGTGTCTACACGCAGCCGCGGCATCACGCGCGCCCAGCGCTGGGCAATGGGCCGCTCCACCACTGTCAGGTGATAGATGCCGGCCTGGACCATCTCCAACACGTCCTCGATGGCCAAGGTCGGATCGACCCACTCGATCTTGATCGGCGCGCGTTTGCGCAGCGCCAACTGCTCGTTGATGTCCTGGATCAGCGCTCCGGCAGCACTGGCGGTGGTCAGCGCGATGGTCCGCCCGGACAGCTGCTCGACCCGGCTGAAACTGCGTTCGCCCTTGCGCCCGACCAGCAGCAATGGCACCTGGTCGAGCACCGGCGCGCTGGTGCTGACACCGCGCACCAGGCCCGGATCGAGTAGTTCGCCGGGAGCGGCGAGATCACCTTCACCTCGGGCCAAGGCGCCGAGTAACTGCTCCTTGGCCCGCGGAATCAGTTTGACCTGGATCAGCTGCCCTTCCCTTTCGCGGCCATTGAGGTAGTGCTCCAGCGCCCTGAGCCGGTGATATTCGATACCGACCGGCTCGCCCTTGACCTCGCCAGAGCTATTGCGGCTCTGATTGACCAGCACCCGCAGCACCTTGGTCGCGCGTACCTGGGCCAAATCACGAGGCTGATTGCTGGTTGCAGTCTGCTGCGGCCCTGGCAAGCGTGCGTTGGCCGCCCCAGGCAGGAGCAAGCCAATCATCAGCAGTAGGGTCAGCAAGGGTCGCTGCATGCGAAAACGTGTCCGAGGGCTGTGGGCTGAAACCATCAAGGCCGGTGCATCCGTGACAAATGACGCTAGAAGACCATGGCAACAGCTTGAAGTTCTTGGCTTTTTCCTGAAATTCCCGGTTTTTGCTATGCTGGCCGGCCCGCGGCACGAGGTAGCACCATGCAACTGATCGATATTGGCGTCAACCTGACCAACAGCAGCTTCCACGACCAACAGGCGGATATCGTCGAACGGGCCGTGCAAGCGGGCGTGGTGCAAATGGTGGTAACCGGCACCAGCCTTGCGGTCAGCGAACAGGCCCTGGAACTGTGCCAGCAACTCGATGAGCAAGGGCAGCGGCTGTTCTCGACCGCAGGTGTCCACCCGCACGACGCCAAGAGCTGGGATGGCGCCAGTGAGCGTCGCTTGCGCCAGTTGCTCGAACAACCTCGGGTCAAGGCCGTGGGCGAATGCGGCCTGGACTTCAACCGCGACTTCTCCCCTCGCCCGCTGCAGGAAAAAGCCCTGGAGGCGCAACTGAGCCTGGCCGCTGAACTGCAGCTGCCGGTATTCCTGCATGAGCGTGACGCCAGCGAGCGCCTGCTGGCCATTCTCAAGGACTATCGCGATCACCTGCCGGCCGCCGTGGTGCATTGTTTCACCGGTGAGCGTGAGGCGCTGTTCGCCTATCTGGACATGGACCTGCACATCGGCATCACCGGCTGGATCTGCGATGAGCGCCGCGGTACTCATCTGCATCCGCTGGTGGGCAATATTGCCCAAGGGCGACTGATGCTGGAAAGTGACGCGCCCTATCTGTTGCCACGCAGCTTGCGGCCCAAACCAAAAAATGGCCGCAACGAACCGGCGTTCTTGCCCCAGGTACTACACGAAGTGGCCTTGCATCGGGGCGAAACGCCTGAGCATACGGCTCGGCATACCAGCGAATGCGCCCGGCAGTTCTTCGATTTGCCTTGAAATCGAGTCGTTGTTTTCGCAGGCAAGCCCGCTCCCAGATTAAGCTCTGACTTCACATCCTGCGCTGACCCTGTGGCAGCGGGCTTGCCCGCGAAAAGAGCACCGCGCAAATGACTGATTCCCCCTGAGCTTTCTTGACGCACATCAAGACCCATACTGAGCCGCTCGGACACAATGATGGCACCTTGCCAATACTGTTTCCGCTCAACTCAGAGAAGACCTACGATGGGTGCCTGGCTTAGCAATATTTCCCTGAAGTACAAGTTCTGGGCCGTCAATGCGGTGGCCTTCGTCACAACCCTGTTGCTGGTGCTGTATGCCGTGCATCTGGAGCAACAGGCCCGGGCCGAGGGCGCACGCGCGCAAGCGCAAGCCCAGGCGCAGCTGCTGGCAGCCTGGCCCAGCGCACAGCAACTGCCCAAGCAAAGCAACGTGATCAGCTGGCAGCCAGGGCAAACACCGAGCGTTGCCGGCGAACCCCTGCTGCTGCCCAAGGATGCCCAAGGCTGGGTCGAGCTGCCCAGCGCGTGGATCCTTGGCGACAATCCACTGCGCGGCGCCCAGGTTGTACGCCAGGGCGATCAGCAGCTGGCGGTACTGGCCCAGTCACCGAGCCTGCGCCAGGTGTTCTTCGACCGTTTCGGCAACTATGCGGTGTGCGTCGCCATCCTGATGCTGGCGATGCTCTGTGCCTCGCAATTGTTGATTCGCTTCCTGCTCAGCCAGCTCAACACCCTCAAGGATGTGATGCTGCATGTGGAGAAGACTGGCGACCTGTCGGCGCGGGTGCCACTGGCTTGTGGCGACGAGGTCGGGCAGATGGCCGGCGCCTTCAATGCCATGCAGTCGACCTATCACCGGGTGGTCAGCACTGTCGCCCGCACCGCTGCGCAGCTCGACTCCGGCGCGGCGCGCCTGGCGGCGAGCATGAACGAGGTGCGCCACGGCATGATCGGCCAACAGAGCGAGACCGATCAGGCGGCGACAGCGATCAACGAGATGTCGGCCACCGTGCATCATATCGCCCAGCACGCCGGCGCCACTCGTGACCTCTCGCAAACCGCCGATAGTCTGGCAGGCAGCGGCCAGGTTGTGGTCAGCCGGGTGCAGGATTCGATTTCCGGCCTGTCCAGCGGCGTGCAACAGACCGCCGAAATGATCCGCCAGTTGGCCGAAGACAGCCAGAAGATCAATGGCGTGGTTGGGGTGATTCACAGTATTGCCGAGCAGACCAATCTGCTGGCGCTCAATGCTGCGATTGAAGCCGCGCGGGCGGGCGACCTCGGTCGCGGCTTCGCGGTGGTCGCCGACGAGGTGCGCAACCTGGCCAAGCGCGTGCAAACCTCCACCGATGAAATCACCGGCATGGTCGCTGCGTTGCAATCGGGCACGCGGGATGCGGTAGAGTTCATGCAGGAGAGCTCGTACAAGGCCGACGACTGCGTCAAGCAGGCCCAGGAGGCTGGCGAGTCGCTGGCGGAAATCACCAGCGCCGTAGCCCAGATGCGTGAGAGCAATACCCAGATCGCGGTGGCCGCCGAGCAACAGAGCCAAGTCGCCGAGGAGATGAATCGGGCAGTGGTGAGCATTCGCGACGTGACCGAGCAAACCGTGCAGCAGACGGTCGGCTCGGCGACCACCAGCAGCGAACTGGCGACCCTCGCCGGAGAGCTCAGCAAGGCCATTGGCCAGCTCAAGCTATAGTCATCATAGCCAGCCTCGATTGGCCCCCTCGCGGGGGCCGCACTAAGCTTTGGACATGACCCTGAGGAATTGTCCATGAGCAAACGCCTGCCCAACCTGCCCGCCTGGCAATGGCGCGGCTACCACCACAATCATCGCCACCCGGCCAACCTGGTACTGCACCTGATTGCCGTGCCGCTGTTCATCCTCGGCGCCTTGCTGGTGCTGTCCGGGCTGTTCGGCCTGGATCTGGGGCAGATCGCTGTCGGCATCATCGCTCTGATCGCCGGGCTTGGGCTACAACGCCAAGGGCATCGCCTGGAAGCCGAGCAGCCAGAGCCTTTCGCCAATCGCAAGGACGCCGTGCAGCGCCTGCTCACCGAGCAATTCATCACCTTTCCCCGCTTCCTCTTGAGCGGCGCCTGGTGGCGGGCCTGGCGCGAACGGCACAAGCACCGGCGTTAAGCGAACACCGTGACCGTTTGCCGGCTTAACGCCAGTAACTCACCCTCGGCGGTCCACAGCGCAGCCGAGGCGTGGCCGTAGCCATCCTTGGCGTGTTCGGTCTCGACGCAATAGCGGCACCAGTCGAGGGTCGACAGGGTCGGTGTCGGCTGGACGAACTCGATGGTCCAGGTCAACGTGCTGCCCGCAGCGGGCCGCTTGAGAAACGGCATCAAGCTAGGCGGCCAGGCGTCCACCAGGGCCAGCAGGTGCGATTCGTTGACCGGCCCCTGTTCAACATCGCGCAGGCGCACCCAACCGCCCATTTGCCGCGAAGCGTTGCCGGTAAAAGGCAACCCGCCGATAGCCCAGCGCAGCGCTACGTGGCGCATGAACTCCGGTGTGATGCCCTTGATATAAGGCAGCTCGGGCGCGCTCTGCTCGAGCGTTTTCATCTCTACGGCGGGCAGCGCCGTCACCTCGACCTCTGAGGCCCGTCCCGCACCGAAACTCCCCTGCACCAGCGTCACCACCTGGCCGTCTTGCACCGCACGGCCAAGCAGGGTGCTGACGGCCTTGCCCTCACGCAGCACCTCGACCTCGAAACTGATCGGCACATCAGGCGCAGCAGGCCCGACGAAGGTGATGGCCAGGGAGCGAACCAGGCGCTCGTCGGTCAGCTTCAAGCGCATGGCTTGGTACACCAGCGCGGCCATCAGACCGCCAAACGCTGCCCGCCCCTGAGCCCAGTTGGCGGGCACGCACACCGATTCGGGGTGCTCGCGCACTGCAGTCAGCAATTGGGTGAAATTCATGATGCCCTCGGCTTTTGCAGGAAAACCCCGATGTTAGCCAGCGAACCTGCACACAGCAGCCCGCATATCGGCCATTCCCGCGGGCTATCGTCGCGCCAAGGCATCCTGCAGCTTCTGCAGGGTGACATCAGACTGC
Organism: Pseudomonas sp. xss_2; assembly: GCF_043104195.1. Classification (NCBI taxonomy): domain Bacteria; kingdom Pseudomonadati; phylum Pseudomonadota; class Gammaproteobacteria; order Pseudomonadales; family Pseudomonadaceae; genus Pseudomonas; species Pseudomonas sp. xss_2. The sequence goes on along the minus strand of NZ_JBICKL010000070.1, from coordinate 76,966 downwards.
TGCTCAGCCTGCTGCAGCTCTTGTTCCCAGGCTGCCTTGCACGACGCAAGATCGGCATGCGTCGGCACCTGCGACAGCCACTGAACGCGGTCATGCCAGTCGCCCAGGTCGCCCTGGGCGCGCTTGAGCAACCGCTGCAGCTTGCGCCCAGCGTGATCGAGTTGCGGGTAGGCTTCGTCGCCATAGCGCACCCGTTTAATCAGCAGCCGCAGCCGATGGCGGTCATGGGCCGGATCCTTCAGCCCCTGTTCCAGCTTGCGCCATTGCTTGGTCAGGCGTTTGTCGATACGCCGCTTGAGCCCACTGGCGAGCCCTTCCCGATCGGCCGCACGTAGAAACAGCGGGAAGGCATCGACAATCGCCAGCATGCGCGTGAGCTGAGCACTCCCGGCCACGCTGGCGAAGGTGCGCGCCCTGCCCTGTAAACGCGCTTGACCGGCCTGCTGGTAACCGCGCTTGAGCAACTGATCGGCCAGCACCTCACGGTCGCGCAGTGGCGTAGTCAGATCACCCAGGGCCCCAGCGGCATCTTCCAGCTGCTCGACCCCTGGCAGGCCGCGCAACGGCCTGAGCAGGCTGCGCAAGCGCCGGGTGGTGGTGCGCAGGTCATGCAGCGCCTCGCTGTCGACATCGCCTGCCAAGCGCTCGCGGCAGGCCAGCAGGCGTACCTGCAAGGTCAATAGTTGCGCGACGACATGATCGAGCATGGCAGACATTCAAGGCTCCTTGGTCAACGACCCGCGCGCGACTCACGGATGTAGAAACGCGCCTTCTCGGCTTTCTTGGTGCAGCCCTCGAACCCTTCGAACTGCTGCTGGGTCTTGGCACCGGTCAGCAGCGATAACGCCTTGGAGTAGCTGACAGTCCCGGCAAAGCCTTCGGCCTTGGCCAGGTCAAGCTCCTTCCAGGCGGCATCCAGCTGGGTCGCGCAGCTGTCACGGTAGGCCGTCTTGCCCGCGCAGCCAGCCAGGGCCAGGGCGATCAGTGGAAGGCAGATCCAGGCTTTCATCGGTAATACTCCAAAGGTGAAAAAGTCAGTGGCCGTTCGACGCTCAGGCTAGGGAAAAGTGCCCTGTTCAGCGTAGCTCAGCGCGGCGTCCATTGAAGCACAGGGTGCAATGGGTGCATTGTTGGACCATGGTTGCACAGCTGCGGGGGAATTCTATGAGCAAACGTGTCGCGTTGGTGCTGGGATCAGGTGGTGCACGGGGCTATGCCCACATTGGTGTGATCGAAGAAATCGAGCGACGCGGCTATGACATCGCCTGCATCGCCGGCTGCTCCATGGGCGCCGTGGTCGGTGGCATCTACGCCGCTGGCAAGCTCGACGAATACCGACACTGGATCGAAAGCCTGGATTACTTGGATGTATTGCGCTTGGTCGACGTGAGCTTTCGCCTTGGCGCCATTCGCGGCGATAAGGTGTTTGGCCAGATCCGCAAGATCGTGGGCGAGATCAACATCGAGCAGCTGCGCATCCCCTATACCGCGGTAGCCACCGACCTGACCAACCAACAGGAAATCTGGTTCCAGGAAGGTTGCCTGCATCAGGCCATGCGCGCTTCGGCGGCGATCCCCAGTCTGTTCACACCCGTGGTGCAAGGCAATCGCATGCTGGTGGACGGCGGCATCCTCAACCCGTTACCGATCGTGCCAGTGGTGTCCAGCCACTGCGACCTGATCATCGCGGTCAACCTCAACGCCACCAACCAGAAGCAGTATCAACTGCCCGTAATCGAGCGCCCAGCAGCGTTCAAGAAACGCTTTGATTCCTTGATCAACTCGGTAGGCTCGCGCCTGCCGTTTCGACGCAAGCCGGCCGAGCAGATGATCCGCATCGAACAGGAGATCACTGCCGAGGGCCTGGCGCCGCCCAACCCCTGGCTCAGTGACTCGGCCGAACCTGAAGGCCAGCAACCGGCGGCGGCGCCGGAAAGCAGCGGCGCGCCGAAGTCGGCGACCGGCTCGTTCATCATCGACAACGTCGGACCTGCGTCGTTGCTGGACCTGATCAACCAAAGTTTTGAAGTGATGCAGACCTCGCTGGCTCAGTACAAGATCGCCGGCTATCCGCCGGATGTACTGATCAACGTGCCCAAGCGGGTGTGCCAGTTCTTCGAGTTCTACAAGGCGCCGGAGTTGATCGCGCTGGGACGGGAGATTGCACGCGATACGCTGGATAACTACGAAGGGACACGGCGTTGATGCAAGCTGAGCATCGCGGGGCAAGCCCGCTCCCACGAGGTCGCTGAGCTAGCCATGGGATGGCTCTGGGCTAGCCCCGGGATGAGGTCGGCATGGGTACTTCAGATCGCGTAAAGCAAACAGGCCGCAAAAGCGGCCTGTTTGGTTATCCAATGATCACTCAATAGCGCGTGATATCGGCATTGGCTTCCAGCTGCTTGCGGTAGGCGGCAAAGTCCTGCTGGCCTGCACGCGAGGCGAGGTAGCGACGGATCTGCTGCTTCTCCTCGTCGGTGGCCGCAGCGCCTTCGTTGACACCTTTGAGCTGCACTACCACCAGGCTGCCATCGGCCAGGACCACACTGCCGTATTCCGGCTTGTCCTTGGCGGCTGGCTTGGCCAGGCGGAACACCGCTTGCAGTTCGACCGGATCGATGCCGTCCTGGCCGCGGGTGACCGCTTCCTGGACCTTCCAGCTCTGACCTTCGTGGGCGGTGCCGGCAGCGATCGAACCATCACGCAGACCTGCGATCAGCTTGTCAGCCTTGGCTTTGAGTTCGGCGGTCGCCTTCTCTTTGGCCAGGTGCTCGCGGATATTCTTGGCCACCGCTTCCAAAGGCAGTTGCTCTGGCTTGCGGTGTTCCTTGGCGCGCAGCACGATCACGGTTTCCGGGTCGAGCTCGATGGCGTTGCTGTTGGAACCTTCATCGATCACTTCTTCGCTGAAGGCCGCCTGCACTACCGCACGGTTGGCGGTGATGCCTTCGCCACCTTCACGACCGAATGGCGCCGAGGTCTGTACTTTCAAGCCCAGGTCCTGGGCCGGCTGGGCCAGGTCGGAGGCTTCGAAGGCAGCATCTTCGAGTTCCTTGGTGACTTCGACGAAGCGCTGTTCGACCTGCTGGGTCTTGAGCTCACGCGTCAGCTTGTCTTTCAGGCTGGCAAAGCTCGGCACTTCAGGTGCCTCGACGCCCAGCAGCTTGATCAGGTGATAGCCGTACTCGGTGCGCACTGGCTCGGAGACCTGGTCCTGGTTCAGCTTGTACAGCGCATCTTCGAAGGCTGGGTCGTAAACGCCAGGCCCTGCGAAGCCGAGGTCACCACCGGTGGTGGCGGAACCTGGATCCTGGGAGAACTCCTTGGCCAGTTTGGCGAAGTCTTCACCCTTGGCCAGACGTTGCTGGATCTCTTCGATACGCGCCTTGGCCTGGGCTTCGCTGACCTTGTCGTTGACATCGATGAGGATGTGCGCGGCATGGCGTTGCTCGGACAGGTTGGCGATTTCTTTCTCGTACAGCGCCTTGAGCTCGTCCTCGTTGACCTTGACCTGGTCGAAGAACGCCGACTTCTTCAGCTCGATGTAGTCGATGACCACCTGATCAGGCGTCATGAACTCTTTGGCGTGCTGCTCGTAATGGGCCTTGACCTCGTCGTCGCTGACGTTGACCGCAGCCGGGTTGACCTTGAAGGTCAGCGAAGCGAAATCACGGGTCTGCTTTTCCAGACGGGCAAACGCATCGACCTGCTTGTCGGTGACGAAGCTGCTACCGGCAAGCCCGGTGCGCAGCTGGCCGATGAGCATTTCTTCGGCGAGCATGTCACGGAACTGCATGCGACCGTAGCCCATCTGGCGGATGACCTGGTCGAAGCGGTTGGCATCGAACTTGCCGTCAACCTGGAACTCCGGCGTCTGCAGGATCACTTGGTCCAGTGCAGCCTCGGAGAATGCGAACTTGGCGTCTTCGGCACCCTGCAACAGCAGTTTGCGATCGATCAGCCCCTTGAGCGCGGCTTCGCGCAACATCTTCTCATCCAGCAGAGCAGGATCGAAATCCTTGCCCAGCTGTTGCAACAGCTGGCGGCGCTGCATGTCGACGGCCTGGCTCAGCTCGTTCTGGCTGATGGTCTGGCCGTTCACCTTGGCGGCGTCCTGGCTATGGCTGGCGGCCTGGAAAATGGCCTCGAAGCCAGTCAACGCCATCAACACGACGATAAGGCCGATGATGGACTTGGCAATCCAACCTTGTGAATTGTCCCGGATATTCTGCAGCATGCGTCCCCCAGAAACGGTTGTACCACTGCGTCGTCAACCGCGGAGCGTGGGTAGAGTCCTGATAGAAGAAAGGCGCATCCGAAGATGCGCCTTCTCGAAGCGAGCGTGTCGGGCGGGAACGTTTGCGTCCCGCCGTCACGCGGTCGGCCCTGGCGGCGCCCGGACCGGCTGAAAGAGACGTCTTAGTTGACGGCGTCTTTCAGGCCTTTACCAGCTTTGAAACCTGGAACCTTGGCAGCTTCGATCTTGATCGCCTTACCGGTTTGCGGGTTGCGGCCGGTGCGCTCAGCGCGATCCTTGACGGAGAAAGTACCGAAGCCTACCAGTACCACGTCATCACCTTGCTTCAGGGCGCCGGTGACGGATTCGATTACGGCGTCCAGCGCCTTGCCGGCGGTGGCTTTCGAAATATCAGCAGATGCGGCGATAGCGTCAATCAGTTCCGACTTGTTCACTCTAAGTCCCCTTATATCTCTATTTGAGTTTGTTTCTAAGTATGTAATGAAAAGCGTATGAAACTAGCGCTGGGTGGCCTGTTGACACTGGCGTGCCGCTTTATAACAAGGGCCCGAAAAAACTGTCAAGGAAAGCCCCCCAGCGAGAAACGGATTAGTGCGTGCTGATTCTTTCCTTGGCATCGCTGTCGCGCTTGTCATCCTTCGCGACAATCTCAGGAGCCACATCTGGCAAGGGCTCCGGGGCGTATTGCAGCGCAATTTGGAGGACTTCGTCAATCCATTTGACCGGTTTGATCTGAAGATCCTGTTTGATATTTTCCGGAATCTCCTTCAGATCGCGAACATTCTCCTCTGGAATGATCACGGTCTTGATCCCACCACGGTGCGCTGCAAGCAGTTTTTCCTTCAAACCACCAATGGCCAGAACCTGCCCGCGCAGGGTGATTTCGCCGGTCATCGCGACATCTGCCCGCACCGGGATCTGGGTCAGGGCCGAGACCAGTGCAGTGCACATGCCGATACCGGCACTCGGGCCGTCCTTGGGCGTGGCGCCCTCGGGCATGTGGATGTGCACGTCACGCTTCTCGTGGAAATCGGCGGCAATCCCCAGGCTGCGGGCACGGCTACGCACCACGGTCTGCGCGGCAGTGATCGATTCGACCATCACATCGCCCAGCGAACCGGTCTTGATCAACTGGCCTTTGCCCGGGATGACCACCGCTTCGATGGTCAGCAGTTCGCCGCCCACCTGGGTCCAGGCAAGGCCGGTGACCTGGCCAATCTGGTCCTGCTGCTCGGCCAGGCCGTAGCGGAACTTGCGCACACCCAGCAGCTGTTCGAGCTGCTCGCCAGTGACCTTGACCTTCACCAGTTTCTGCCCGGTGTGTTCCTTGACCACCTTGCGGCAGACCTTGGCAATTTGCCGCTCCAGGCCACGCACGCCAGCTTCACGGGTGTAGTAGCGAATGATGTCGCGGATCGCACTGACGTCGACCTCAAGCTCATCCTTCTTCAAACCGTTGGCCTTGACCTGCTTGGGCACCAGGTACTTGACCGCGATGTTGATCTTCTCGTCCTCGGTGTAACCCGGCAGGCGGATCACTTCCATCCGGTCAAGCAGCGCCGGCGGGATGTTCATCGAGTTGGAGGTGCACAGGAACATCACATCCGACAGGTCGTAGTCGACCTCCAGGTAGTGATCGTTGAAATTGTGGTTCTGCTCGGGGTCGAGCACTTCCAGCAGCGCCGATGCCGGGTCACCACGCATGTCGCTGCCCATCTTGTCGATTTCATCGAGCAAGAACAGCGGATTGCGTACACCCACCTTGGTCATTTTCTGAATCAGACGACCGGGCATGGAGCCGATGTAGGTGCGGCGGTGGCCACGGATCTCAGCTTCGTCACGCACCCCACCAAGGGCCATGCGCACGAACTTGCGGTTGGTCGCAGCGGCGATCGACTCGGCCAGCGAGGTCTTGCCGACACCCGGAGGACCGACCAGGCACAGCACCGGACCACGGATCTTCTTCACCCGTTTTTGCACGGCGAGGTACTCAAGGATGCGCTCCTTGACCTCCTCCAGGCCGTAGTGGTCGGCGTCGAGAATTTCCTCGGCCTTGGTCAGATCGAGACGGACCTTGCTCTGCGCCTTCCACGGCACCTGTACAAGCCAGTCCAGGTAGGAGCGGACCACGGTGGCCTCAGCCGACATCGGCGACATTTGCTTGAGCTTGTTCAGCTCGGCCTGGGCCTTGGCCAGGGCGTCTTTGGGCAGGCCAGCGGCGTCGATACGCTTTTTCAGCTCCTCGACTTCGTTGTGACCTTCATCGCCATCGCCGAGCTCTTTCTGAATGGCCTTCATCTGCTCATTCAGGTAGTACTCGCGCTGGCTGCGCTCCATCTGCTTCTTGACCCGACCACGGATACGCTTCTCAACCTGCAACAGGTCGATTTCCGCGTCCAGCAGGGCCAACACGTGTTCGACACGTGTCTGCAGGTCAACGATCTCGAGGATCTCCTGCTTCTGCTCGATCTTCAGCGCCATGTGCGCAGCCATGGTATCGACCAGGCGCCCAGGCTCTTCGATGCTGTTGAGCGAGGACAGCACTTCGGCTGGCACCTTCTTGCCCAACTGCACGTATTGCTCGAACTGCGACAGCAGGCTGCGCACGAAGACTTCCGACTCACGCTCAGGTGCGTCGATTTCATCGATCAGGCTGACTTCGGCACGTACGTGCCCATCGACTTCAGTGAAACGCTCGACCGCGCCGCGCTGCTCACCCTCTACCAGCACCTTGACGGTACCGTCGGGCAGTTTCAGCAGCTGCAGAACAGTGGCAATGGTGCCCACGCGATACAGGGCGTCTTCACCTGGATCATCATCGGCTGGATTCTTCTGGGCCAGCAGCAGGATCTGCTTTTCGCCCGTCATCGCGGCCTCGAGGGCCTCGATGGATTTTTCGCGCCCCACGAACAGCGGGATAACCATGTGCGGATAGACGACGACATCGCGCAATGGCAAAAGAGGCAAGTCGAGGGTGGTCTTCATGATTTCGCCTCTACAGCGGCCTTATGGCCGGAAACCGGTGGAAATGATGCTTGGACCTAATGTGGGGGCAGCCCTGCGAAATTACAAGCGCTTAAGCAGGAAAAGCAGAAAGGGGCCCGTAGGCCCCTTCTGTTTACGCAACAAATACCTGAATCAGGCGTCTGGCGCGGCTTTGGCTTGCGGCTCGCTGTTCTCGTAGATGAGCAGCGGTTGCGAGCTACCTTCAATGACGCTCTCGTCGATCACCACCTTGCTGACTTCCTTCTGCGAAGGAATTTCATACATGGTGTCGAGCAGCACGCCTTCGAGGATCGAACGCAGGCCACGGGCGCCAGTCTTGCGCTCCAGAGCCTTGCGAGCAACGGCCTTGAGCGCGTCGCTGCGGAACTCAAGGTCCACACCTTCCATTTCGAACAGTTTGCCATATTGCTTGGTCAGCGCGTTCTTCGGCTCGGTGAGGATCTGCATCAGCGCAGCCTCATCCAGCTCGTCGAGCGTCGCCAGCACTGGCAGACGACCAACGAATTCCGGGATCAGACCGAACTTGACCAGATCGTCAGGCTCGACTTCACGCAGGGATTCACCGACCTTCTTGCCTTCTTCCTTACTGCGCACTTCAGCACTGAAGCCGATGCCACCTTTGGTGGAACGGTTCTGGATGACTTTCTCCAGACCCGAGAATGCGCCACCGCAGATGAACAGGATGTTGCGGGTATCAACCTGCAGGAACTCCTGTTGCGGGTGCTTACGGCCACCTTGCGGCGGCACGGAGGCCACGGTGCCTTCGATCAGCTTCAACAGCGCCTGCTGCACGCCCTCGCCCGAAACGTCACGGGTGATCGACGGGTTGTCCGACTTGCGCGAAATCTTGTCGATCTCGTCGATGTAGACAATGCCCATCTGGGCTTTTTCTACGTCGTAGTCGCACTTTTGCAGCAGTTTCTGAATGATGTTCTCGACGTCCTCACCGACATAACCCGCTTCGGTCAGGGTGGTGGCGTCAGCAATGGTGAACGGTACGTTCAACAGGCGTGCAAGGGTTTCGGCGAGCAGGGTCTTGCCCGAGCCAGTAGGCCCGATGAGCAGGATGTTGCTTTTGCCCAGTTCGACTTCGTCGCCCTTCTTGTCACGCTGGTTCAGGCGCTTGTAGTGGTTGTACACCGCTACGGACAGCACCTTCTTGGCGCGCTCCTGACCAATGACGTACTGGTCCAGGATGCCGCTGATTTCTTTCGGCGAAGGCAGTTTGTGCGCGTTGCTCTCGGCCTGGGCTTCCTGCACCTCCTCGCGGATGATGTCGTTGCACAGGTCGACGCACTCGTCGCAGATAAATACCGAGGGCCCGGCAATCAATTTGCGCACTTCGTGCTGGCTTTTGCCGCAGAAGGAGCAATAGAGCAATTTGCCGCTGTCCTCGCCGTTACGGGTGTCAGTCATTCGATCGATCCAATCCGGTAGGCTTGAAACACAAGATGAAGGCAATTGCGGGCTTTTTCAAGTCCGCAGGTAGGCGCTTTCGGCGCCTACCCGCTCTGGCCCCTGGGATCAGGAGACCAGTTGCCGCTTGTCGTATACCGAGTCGATCAGGCCGTACTCGGCCGCGCGCTGGGCGCTCATGAAGTTGTCGCGCTCAGTATCACGCTGGATAGTCTCGAGGTCCTGGCCGGTGTGGTAGGCCAGCAGCTCGTTCAGACGACCCTTGATGCTGAGGATCTCCTGGGCGTGGATCTGGATGTCGGTCGCCTGACCCTGGAAGCCGCCGAGCGGCTGGTGGATCATGACCCGCGAGTTCGGCAGGCAGTGACGCTTGCCTTTGGCACCCGCGGTCAACAGGAAGGCGCCCATGCTGCAGGCTTGGCCGATGCAGATGGTGGAGACGTCCGGCTTGATGAACTGCATGGTGTCGTAGATCGACATGCCAGCAGTCACCGAACCGCCCGGTGAGTTGATGTAGAGATGGATATCCTTGTCCGGGTTTTCCGCTTCCAGGAACAGCAGTTGCGCCACGACCAGGTTGGCCATGTAGTCTTCTACCGGACCTACCAGGAAGATCACTCGCTCCTTCAACAGGCGCGAGTAGATGTCATAGGCGCGTTCGCCACGGGCGGACTGCTCGATAACCATCGGGACCAAGCCGCCTGCGGCCTGGATGTCAGAGCTCTGCTGAATATAAGAATTGCGGGACATGTCCTGCACTCACTCCCAAATAGTCATGGCTTGAATACGCACAAGCCAGCGCGAAGGCTGGCTTGTGGGGGCTTCCTACGAGAGGGGCAGCTTACTCAGCTTCGGCAGGTGCCTGGGCTGGTTTGACTGCGTCTTCGTACGAGACCGATTTGTCGGTCACAGTCGCTTTCTGCAAGACAGTATCTACAACTTGCTCTTCCAGCACAACCGAACGCACTTCGTTCAGTTGCTGGTCGTTCTTGTAGTACCAGCTGATGACCTGCTCTGGCTCTTGGTAAGCCGAGGCCATTTCTTCGATCATCTCGCGAACCTTGCCTTCGTCAGGCTTGAGGTCGAATTGCTTGACCACTTCAGCAACGATCAGACCCAGGACAACGCGACGCTTGGCCTGCTCTTCGAACAGTTCGGCCGGCAGTTGGTCAGGCTTGATGTTGCCACCGAACTGCTGAACAGCTTGTACGCGCAGACGGTTGACTTCGTTTTCCAGCAGCGCTTTTGGCACTTCGATCGGGTTGGCGGCCAGCAGACCGTCCATGACCTGGTTTTTCACCTTGGTCTTGATCGCCTGACGCAGCTCACGCTCCATGTTCTTGCGAACTTCGTTGCGGAAGCCTTCCAGGGTCGACTCTTTGATGCCGAACTGAGCGAAGAACTCTTCGTTCAACTCAGGCAGCTGAGGCGCGGAAACGCTGTTGACAGTGATGGTGAACTCGGCGGCTTTACCCGCCAGGTCGAGGTTCTGGTAGTCCTCTGGGAAGGTCACGTTGACAACGCGCTCTTCGCCAGCCTTGGCGCCAACCAGACCATCTTCGAAGCCTGGGATCATGCGGCCGGAACCCAGTACCAGCTGGGTGCCCTTGGCCGAACCACCGGCGAATACTTCACCGTCGACCTTGCCAACGAAGTCGATGTTGACCTGGTCATCGTTTTGCGCAGCGCGCTCAACGGTTTCGAAACGGGTGTTCTGCTTGCGCAGGACTTCCAGCATGTTGTCCAGGTCAGCGTCAGCTACTTCGGCGCTCAGACGCTCGACGTTGATCGACTCGAAACCTGCAACGGTGAACTCTGGGAATACTTCGAAGATGGCAACGAATTCCAGGTCCTTGCCTTTTTCGAAGGACTTAGGCTCAACAGCTGGGGCGCCAGCCGGGTTCAGCTTCTGCTCGACTACCGCTTCGTAGAAGGACGACTGGACCAGGTCACCGAACGCTTCCTGGCGGGCAGCGTCTTCGTAACGCTGACGGATGACGCTCATTGGCACCTTGCCAGGACGGAAGCCTGGAACCTTGGCGCGACGGGCAGTCTGTTGCAGACGCTTGTTGACTTCGGTCTCGACGCGCTCGGCCGGAACGGCGATGGTCATGCGGCGCTCGAGAGCGGAAGTGTTTTCAACCGAAACTTGCATGGATATTCCTCGTTGCACAGACGTTAGCCGGCGATAGCCCGACTCCAGAATCAAGGGCAAGCATTCTAGTGACTCACGCACCAGAAGTCACCCCACTCGGGACGACGGGAAACCACGCCGATCGATTTCATTCAAGGACCTGCGCGATCAGCCGCCAGGCCCTATCCGTTAAGGGCTGCACGCCACCGCTTGGGGCACGCAGTTGAAAAACCTTGTCAAACAACTACCCGGCCAAGCGACCATCACCCCTGCTCGGGATCGATCTCGTTGAACGCGCAGTACTCTTGCCACTCCATACCCAGCGCCTCGGCCACCTCGCGATGGACCTCCAGACGCATCGCTTGCAGCTGTTCAGGGCTCTCGGCGATCAGTTGCAGGGTCAACTCCCAGGGCTCTATACCCTGCTCCTGCGCTGCATCTTCGAACGCCCATTCAATCTGCTGGGCCTGCTCGCGCGGATCCAACTCGCGGATCTCCTCGAGCATCTGCGGATTGGCCTGAGCGAAACGCTCTAGCGCCAAGGCTTGGCGGGCTTCTTTTGCAATCATTGGGGCAATTCCTCTACCGGCTTGTCGACCGGAGTTTCAACCGACTGAAATCTATCAGCTTTTATTACGCCGCCACCAGAGCCAGCTGCGTGATCGGCGCTAATCCTGCGCACCCACGCACTCCAGCGAGCGCCCGCGCCACTGACGCCAGGCTTGCTCCCAGCCTTGCTCATGAGTCACCCCAGGCAATGAGACGAACTCAGCGCAGCGCGCCACACCGAGCTGACGCCGATAATACGCCGCCACAGCGGCTGGCACCTGACGATCAGCCTCCGCCATCAGATGCCGTTGGGCAATGCGCGCCAGCCGCTCGCGGTACTGCAAAGGCTCGAGCGAACCGTCCAACAGGGTCAATTGGAGCAAGCGCGCCCACTCCTGCGGACTCAGATTACCCGCCAAGGTCTGCACCTGAACCACATCCTCGCGCCGCGCCGCCAACAATAGCGCCAGCGCCCCTCCACCGGAATAGCCCACCAACTCGAACGTTTGATTGCCATAGCGCCGCTTCAGCTGATCCAGGGCCTGGCCCAGGCTGTCGAGCACTTCTGCGGAAAACCGTCGCCCGGTCCACATGGCCGGCTTGCAGGCAGGAGCAGTCATAAATTGGCAGGGCCTGGCCAGATAGATAGAAGGCTGCGGGTCATCCAACGCCAATTGCGCCACCAATAGCCGCCGCGGACTTGGATCCAGGCTCGGCTGCGAAGGGGTAGCCCAAGCATGACCGTCGCCCTCCAGATAGACACGCAGCAGCGTGGGCGCCGCAGGCACCCGCACCGCACTGTAGAGCAATGGATAGTCGCGAGTATGGATGAGCTCAACGCGCTGCCCATGCCCGGCTGCGAGGGCTTGCAGGCTTTCGCGCGGCGATTGGCATCCCGCGCTGAGCAAGGTGGCCATTAGCAGGAACAATCCGGGCAGTGCGGCGCAGCGGCGAATCATTCAGCCTCGCAGAAAGCATCGATACAGGCAGAAAAAAGGCAGCACCACTGGCTGCCTCTTTTTTGTGCTCGAACGATCAAGCACTTGGATGGTGCGGACGAAGAGACTCGAACTCTTACAGCTTGCGCCGCTGGAACCTAAATCCAGTGTGTCTACCAATTTCACCACGTCCGCGTGAAGCAGATAAAACAAAAGGCGCCTGATTATACAATCAAGGCGCCTTCGAAAAATATGGGGTGGACGATGGGAATCGAACCCACGACAACCGGAATCACAATCCGGCGCTCTACCAACTGAGCTACGCCCACCATATTGCGGTGTTGCAGTGTTGCGTTGAAGCTTACAGAAACATGGTGCGGACGAAGAGACTCGAACTCTTACAGCTTGCGCCGCTGGAACCTAAATCCAGTGTGTCTACCAATTTCACCACGTCCGCGTGTAACACTTAAAACAAAGGCGCCAGATCCAACAATCAAGGCGCCTTTGCAGAATATGGGGTGGACGATGGGAATCGAACCCACGACAACCGGAATCACAATCCGGCGCTCTACCAACTGAGCTACGCCCACCATATCGCGCTACAACTTCACTTGCGTGCCTATGCCGCCTAATGGCGCACCCGGCAGGACTCGAACCTGCGACCATCCGCTTAGAAGGCGGATGCTCTATCCAGCTGAGCTACGGGCGCATAAGCATGCCGCCTGACCGAATGAGGCTTATCAGTCAAGCTGTTAAACCACTCATTCTGCCCGACTTAGCCAACCAGTGCTAGGCTGTGCCCGACAAGTGCGCCGAATGTTATAGACGAGCTGCAAAAGCGTCAACCTCTTTCTCTAAAAAATTTAAATTATTGAAGGGGTTAGGGGATTTGCCCGACCACCCGCCTTTGCCCTCGCGCCGTGTCGTGCGAGAATGCGCGCTTCTATATGTTCCTTTCTCGATGGTTAATCACGCGTCTATGACTGCACACCTTATCGATGGCAAGGCGATCGCCGCCAGCCTGCGCCAGCAGATCGCTCAACGTGTCGTGGAGCGTCGCCAGCAAGGCCTGCGTACGCCAGGCCTGGCGGTGATCCTGGTCGGCACCGATCCCGCTTCCCAAGTCTATGTATCGCACAAGCGCAAGGACTGCGAGGAGGTCGGCTTCATTTCCCAGGCCTTCGACCTGCCTAGCGATACCACGCAGCAAGCCCTGACCGAGCTGATCGATCGCCTCAATGACGATGCAGCGGTCGACGGCATCCTGCTGCAACTGCCGCTGCCGGCACACCTGGACGCCTCGCTGCTGCTCGAGCGCATCCGTCCGGACAAAGACGTCGATGGCTTCCATCCTTATAACGTCGGTCGTCTGGCCCAACGTATCCCGCTGCTGCGCCCGTGCACGCCCAAAGGCATCATGACCTTGCTGGAAAGCACCGGGCAGGATCTGTATGGGATGAACGCGGTCGTAGTGGGCGCTTCGAACATCGTTGGCCGGCCAATGGCCATGGAGCTGCTGCTGGCCGGCTGCACCGTGACCGTCACCCACCGCTTTACCAAGGACCTGGCCGGCCACGTCGGCCGCGCCGACCTGGTGGTGGTGGCTGCTGGCAAGCCAGGCCTGGTCAAGGGTGAGTGGATCAAGCAAGGCGCCATCGTCATCGACGTCGGCATCAACCGCCAGGAAGACGGCAAGCTGGTGGGCGACGTGGTCTATGAGACTGCCCTGCCCCGCGCAGGCTGGATCACCCCGGTACCGGGCGGCGTGGGCCCGATGACCCGGGCGTGCTTGCTGGAGAACACACTGTTTGCTGCCGAAGAGCTGCATAAGTGAGTTGAATAGAGAACGGCACCTTTAACAGGTGCCGTTTTTTTATGCTCTGAATTTCATGCAGCCCTCACCGGCCTCATCGCGGGGCAAGCCCGCTCCCACGCAGAACGCTCTGCGCCTTGGCACGTACAGCATCACCCTCAAGTCACTTACGCGCTGCCTCCCACGACTTGAGCAACTCGCTGTAGCTCACCGTCTCGCCCTTGGGCTTCTCGTTCTCAAGCTTAGGCTTGGGTGCACCCGGCTGGTCGAACCAGTACTGGGCATCTTTCTCCGGATTGAGCTTGGGCGCACAGGTCGCCTGCGCCTTGGAGCGCTCAAGCCGTTCAAGCATGCGGTCCTGATCGCGGGCCAGGCCATCGAGCGCCTGCTGCGGCGTCTTCTCGCCACTGGCCACTTCGGCGATGTGGCTCCACCACAACTGGGCCAGGCGCGGATAATCCGGCACGTTGGTGCCGGTCGGCGTCCACTGCACCCGGGCCGGGCTGCGGTAGAACTCCACCAAGCCGCCAAGCTTGGGCGCAAGCTCGGTCATGGCCTGGGAGTTGATGTCCGACTCACGAATTGGCGTCAGGCCGACGATGGTCTTTTTCAACGATACGGTCTTGGAGGTGACGAACTGCGCATACAGCCAGGCCGCCAAGCGCTGCTTCTCGGGGGTGGATTTGAAGAACGTCCAGGAGCCCGTGTCCTGGTAACCGAGCTTCATCCCCTCCTCCCAGTACGGCCCCTTCGGCGAAGGCGCCATGCGCCACTTCGGCGTACCGTCGGCGTTGACTACCGGCAGGCCCGGCTTGGTCATGTCAGCAGTAAACGCGGTGTACCAGAAGATCTGCTGGGCGATGTTGCCTTGCGCAGGCACGGGTCCTGCCTCGGAGAAGGTCATGCCCTGGGCTTCCTTGGGCGCATAGGCACGCATCCAGTCGACATACTTCTGGGTCGCATAGACCGCCGCTGGGCCGTTGGTGTCACCACCCCGGGTAACGCTGGAACCAACCGGATGACAGTCCTCAACGCGTATCCCCCACTCGTCCACCGGCAGGCCATTGGGCAGGCCCTTGTCGCCGCCGCCGGCCATGGAGAACCAGGCGTCAGTGAAGCGCCAGCCCAACGATGGGTCTTTCTTGCCGTAGTCCATGTGGCCATAGACACGCTTGCCGTCGATCTCCTTGACGTCCTCGGTGAAGAACTTGGCGATGTCCTCATAGGCCGACCAGTTCACCGGCACACCCAGTTCGTAGCCATACTTCTCCTTGAACTTGGCCTTGAGCTCGGGGCGATCGAACCAGTCAGCGCGGAACCAGTACAAGTTGGCGAACTGCTGGTCGGGCAGTTGGTAGACCTTGCCGTCTGGCGCGGTGGTGAACGAGATACCGATGAAGTCTTGCAGATCCAGGGTCGGCGAGGTGTAGGCCTTGCCTTCGTTGGCCATCATGTCGGTAATCGATTCGACCTTGCCGTAGCGAAAATGCGTACCGATCAAGTCGGAGTCGTTGACCCAGCCGTCATAAATATTCTTGTCCGACTGCATCTGGGTCTGCAGCTTTTCCACCACATCGCCTTCTTGCAGCAGGTCGTGGGTCAGCGCAATCCCGGTGATCTCACTGAAGGCCTTGGCCAGTACCTTGGACTCGTACTCGTGGGTGGTGATGGTTTCCGACACCACGTTGATCTTCATCCCACGGAACGATTCGGCGGCTTTGATGAACCACTTGAGTTCGTCCATCTGCTGCTGCGGGGTCAGGGTCGAGGGCTTGAATTCGCTTTCGATCCACTTCTTCGCCGCGTCCTCGTACTGATCGGCCCAGGCGTTGCCCTGCAGCCCTAGCACAAGTACTGCGGCCAGGGTCAAATGTCGCCGGTTGTTGTCGTTATCGAACATTGTGATCTCCCGATTGAGTTATTCCACGGCGCCAGTCATCCCCAGCGCAGCACCAGCACCAGCCAAGCCAGCGACAACAGCGAGGCCACCCACAACGGCCAGCCGCTGACCCCAATTATCAATAGGTGCAGGTAGGCACTGGCCAGCAAACCGATGAACAGCCGGTCACCACGGGTGGTGGCGATCGGCAGAAAACCACGCCGCTCGATGCACGGCCGGCGCAGCTCAAGCACGGTCATGCCCACCAGCATCAGGCCCACTGCGATGAAAAACAGCGCAGTGGGCAAGGTCCAGGCCATCCACTCCATCGCGTCGCCCTCCTACACCCGGCCCAAGGCGAAGCCCTTGGCCACATGGTTACGGACAAACCAGATCACCAGCATGCCTGGCAGGATCGTCAGCACCCCGGCGGCGGCCAGCACCCCCCAGTCGATGCCCGAGGCCGACACGGTGCGGGTCATCACCGCGGCGATCGGCTTGGCGTTGACCGAGGTCAAGGTGCGCGCCAGCAGCAATTCGACCCAGGAAAACATGAAGCAGAAAAACGCCGTCACACCGATCCCCGAGCCGATCAGCGGGATGAAAATCTTCACAAAAAAACGCGGGAAGCTATAACCGTCGATGTAGGCGGTTTCGTCGATTTCCTTGGGCACGCCGGACATGAAGCCTTCCAGGATCCACACCGCCAGCGGCACGTTGAACAGGCAGTGCGCCAGGGCCACGGCGATATGGGTGTCGAACAGGCCGATCGAGGAATACAGCTGGAAGAACGGCAGCAGGAACACCGCCGGCGGTGCCATGCGGTTGGTCAACAGCCAGAAGAACAGGTGCCGGTCGCCGAGAAAGCGGTAGCGCGAGAAGGCATACGCAGCCGGCAGCGCCACTGCCAGCGAGATCAGGGTATTCAGGCACACGTAGTACAGCGAGTTGAGGTAGCCGGTGTACCAGCTGGGGTCAGTGAAGATCACCTTGTAGTTATCCAGGGTGAATGCCTCTGGCCACAAGGTCAGGCCGCCAAGGATCTCGCTGTTGGGCTTGAACGACATGTTCAGCAGCCAATAGATCGGCACCAGCAGGAAGAAGAAGTACAGCAGCAGGGGCACTGTCTTGCGCAGGGTCATCGGCCTAGTCCTTGTCGGCATGGGTCATGGCCGTGTAGAACAGCCACGACACCAGCAGGATGATCAGGAAATACACCAGCGAAAACGCCGCTGCCGGGCCCAGGTCGAACTGCCCCACGGCCATGCGCGTCAGGGTCTGACTGAGGAAGGTGGTGGCATTGCCGGGGCCGCCGCCGGTGAGCACGAAAGGCTCGGTGTAGATCATGAAACTGTCCATGAAACGCAGCATTACCGCGATCAGCAGCACATTCTTCAGCTTGGGCAATTGGATATGCCGAAATACCGCCCAGGCCGAGGCGCGGTCGATGCGCGCGGCCTGGTAATACACATCGGGGATCGCGCGCAGGCCCGAGTAGCACAGCAGCGTGACCAGTGAAGTCCAGTGCCAGACATCCATCACCAGCACCGTGACCCAGGCATCGAAGGGGTTACCGGCATAGTTGTAGTTCACCCCCAACTGCGCCAGGGTAGCCCCGAGCAGGCCGATATCGGCGCGGCCGAAGATCTGCCAGATGGTGCCCACCACGTTCCATGGAATCAGCAGCGGGATGGCCATCACGATCAGGCACACCGAGGCCATGCGGCCTTTGGTCGGCATCGTCAGGGCGATGGCGATGCCCAGCGGGATCTCGATCAGCAGCACGCAACCGGAATAGATGAACTGACGCAACAGCGCGTCGTGCAGGGCCGGATCTCGCAGCACCTGGCGATACCAGTCGGCACCGACGAAGTAGCGATTGGACTGATCGAAGATGTCCTGCAGCGAATAGTTGACCACGGTCATCATCGGGATCACCGCGCTGAACGCGACCAGCAGGAACACCGGCAGCACCAGCCACCAGGCCTTGTTGTTCGGCACCTTGTTCATGGTGCAAGCTCCAGCAGCAGATCATCGACATAGAGCATCAACCACTGGCTCGGCAAGCTGACCCAGGCGCGCCCCTGTGGCACCGGCCGATCTTCTGCCATACGCGCCTTGAGCGGGGTGCCGGCCAAATCGAGCGTGACAATGCGGTAGGTGCCCAAATCCTCCACATCCACCACTCGCGCCTCGAAGGTATCGTCCAGCGGCCGCTCCCAAACCTGCACGAACTCCGGCCTGATACCCACCTGCAGGCGCCCGCCCGGCTGCTCCGCCAGACGCTCGCGCAAGCCTGCTGGCAGCGTTAGGTGGACGTCGCCAAAACCCACCCCATCGGCCTGCGCGCGCACCTCGATCAGGTTCATCCCGGGGCTACCGATGAAGTAGCCGACAAAGGTGTGCCGCGGGCGCTCGAACAGCTCACGCGGGGTGCCGAACTGGACGATCCGTCCGCCATGCATCACCGCAATCTTGTCGGCGAAGGTCGAGGCTTCCAGCTGATCATGGGTGACGTAGATCATGGTGATGTTGAACTGCTCATGGATCTGCTTGAGCTTGCGCCGCAGCTTCCACTTCAGGTGCGGGTCGATCACCGTCAACGGCTCGTCGAAGAGGATCGCCGAGACGTCATCACGCACCAGGCCACGCCCCATGGAAACTTTCTGCTTCTCGTCGGCGCTGAGGTTGCGCGCTTTCTTTTTCAGCACGTCAGCCAGGTCGAGCACCTCGGCGATCTCCGCCACCCGCGCACGCACCCGGGTTTCGTCCAGGCCCTGGTTGCGCAGGGGAAAGGCCAGGTTGTCGAACACGCTCATGGTGTCGTAGACAACCGGGAACTGAAATACCTGGGCGATGTTGCGCTGCTGCGGCGACAGTTCATTGACCGGTTTGCCGTCGAACAGCACCTCGCCCTGGGAGGGGCTGAGCAAACCGGAAATGATGTTGAGCAAGGTCGACTTGCCGCAGCCCGAAGGCCCAAGCAAGGCATAGGCCCCACCCTGCTCCCAGACATGCTCCAGCTCATGCAAGGCATAGTCGGCCGATGAGCGTGGCTGGCGGCTGTAGCTGTGAGCCAACTGGCGCAAACGAATCTCGGCCATCAGGCGCTCCTCGCTTCGCGCAGGCCAGGCGCCTGCACCAGTGCTCCGGCGCTGTCGAAGACGAACAGCTTGTGGGTCGGGACAAACACACGAATGGCCGTGTCGACCTGATACTCGTGCACACCGGGCAGGTGCAGAATCATTCGCCAGTGCTCGTTGCGCACATGCAGGAAGGTTTCCGAGCCACTGATTTCGGCCAACTCCACCAGCACCGGCAACTCCAGATCATCGTCATGCGCCGGCACTAGCGTGATATGGCTGGGACGCACGCCGAAGCGATACTGGCCATCGCCCAGCCGGCGCAGGTCGGCATTGCGGGCAAAGTGCACCGCGCCGGCCAGGCTGACTTCGTTACCGGCGATCTGTCCGGGCACCAGATTGATCGGCGGTTCGGAAAACAGCTCGGCGGCCAGCTCGTTACACGGGTGGTGGTAGACCTCGGCGCTGGCTGCACTCTGGATAATCCGGCCTCGATCAACGAGGGTCGTGGTACCGCCCAGGGCCAACGCTTCGTTCGGCTCGGTGGTGGCGTACACGGCAATGCAGTTGCGTGCGGCGAACAGCTCGCGCAACTCCTGGCGCAGCCCCTCGCGCAACTTGTAGTCGAGGTTGACCAGCGGCTCGTCGAACAGGATCAGCGAGGCGTCCTTGACCAGCGCACGGGCCATCGCCGTGCGCTGCTGCTGGCCGCCGGACAGCTCCAACGGCAAGCGCTGCAGATACGCCTCGATGCGCAGCATCTGCGCCGTTTCCTGCACGCGCCGACGAATTTCGTCCTCCGCCAGACGTGCTTGGCGCAAGGGCGAGGCGATGTTCTCGAAGACCGTCAGGGTCGGGTAATTGATGAACTGCTGATAGACCATCGACACGTTGCGCTGACGCACCGGCACGCCGGTAACGTCTTGGCCATTGATCAGCACCCGACCACGATCAGGCCGATCGAGCCCGGCCATCAGGCGCATCAGGCTGGTCTTGCCGGCCAGGGTGCGACCCAGCAGCACGTTGAACGAGCCGGGTTCGAAACGCAGGCTGGCATCGACAATCCAAGGCTGGTTGTCGACGCTGCGGCTGACCTGCTCGAGCACCAGGGACATGGCGTGGCCTTTTGTCGTTGTTGTGCGCAGACCAGAGCCAGATCCGTGCCAGGCCAGGGGCGAGCGCTCTATCACCGAGCCGTGAGGCATCAGCGCTGGTTGCCAGCACAAGGCGACTGAACACCAATGAACAGTTTTGCTGCACAGCTGAACAGACTCGGCATTGACAATGAACAGCGCTGAACAACACTGAACTGCGGTCGGCACAAAACAACAATCACACAGGACAGGCCCATGGCCGCATCCGCATCGACCCATGCCCAATTGATCCAGGCCTCCTGGGCGCGTTGCCGCGAGCACGGCCTGGCGCCCCACGGCGCGCCGGATTTCGACTGCCTAACCCCCGTGCAACTGAACGCCCTGCTCGAACGCCAGCAAGCCCTGCTGCGCGTAACCCGAGATGAGGTCATGCCGCAATACAGCCACCTGTTGGGCAACTCCAGCTATCTGGTCATGCTCGCCGATGCCGCTGGCTGCCTGCTGCAGACCTGGGGTACGCAGCGTTTTGTCGAGCCGCGCCAACAACATGGTTTCTGCCCCGGAGCCTGCTGGCGCGAGCAAGGCGTGGGGACCAATGCCCTGGGCACCGCGCTGATCTGCGGTGAAGCCATTCATGTCAGCCAGGACGAGCACTTCCTGCGCCAGAATCGCTACATGGCCAGCGCCGCTGCGCCGTTGTTCGATGCCGAGCGAGGCCTGATTGGCGTGCTCGATGTGGCCAGCGATGGTTATCTGCCCGCCGCTCAAACCCTAGGCCTGGTGCGCATGATGAGCCAGAGCCTGGAGAACCGGCTGATCCTCGCCCAGCATGCCGATCAATTGCACCAGCTGCTGTTCAACAGTGGTCCGGATAACCTCGACAGTTCATGGGCCGGCTTGCTGCTGTTCGACGAACACGGCCGGGTACTGGCCGCCAACCACCGGGCCGATAGCCTACTGGGACGGGTGCCGCTGCAGCACAATCTGGAACAACTCTTTCAGATCCCACTACGCCAGATACTGGCGCAAGCCGAAGGTCAGCCGTTTGCCCTGCAAGCGACCGGGCGCAACCGCTTGCATTGCCAATGGCACGCCCCACGCAAGCCGCGCACTCATCAGCGCAGCGGCAACTGCGACCCGCGAGTGGAGAAGGCCCTGGCCCAGGCTGGGCTACTGCTGGAAAAGGACATCCCGGTGCTGGTTCAGGGCGAAACGGGCGTCGGCAAAGAAGTCTTCGTGCAAGCCCTGCACCGCGCCAGCAGCCGTGCCCAGCAACCACTGGTGGCGGTCAACTGTGCAGCGATCCCGGCCGATCTGGTGGAGTCGGAACTGTTCGGTTATGACAAAGGCGCCTTTACCGGTGCCCACCACAAAGGCAACCCTGGGCTGATCCGCAAGGCCCACCTGGGCATCCTGTTTCTCGATGAGATCGGCGACATGCCACTGGCCACCCAAGCTCGTCTTCTGCGGGTGCTGCAATCGCGCAGCATTCAACCGCTGGGCAGCGCTGAGCCAGTGGCGGTGGACATCAGGGTGGTTTCGGCGAGTAATCGCGACCTGGCCGCGCAAGTGCGCGACGGCTCATTTCGCCAAGACCTTTACTACCGCATCGCCGGGCTGAGCCTAACCCTGCCAGCGCTGCGCGAGCGCAGCGACCGCCGCCAGTTGATCGAACAACTGCATGCCCGCTATCGCGAGCCTGGACAACCCCAGCAACTGAGCGACGAGGTCCTGCAACTGCTGCTCAGTCATCCCTGGCCGGGCAATCTGCGCCAATTGAGCAGCGTGCTGCAGGTTGCGCTTGCCCTGGCCGGTTGCGCGGCGATCGGCCTGGAACACCTGCCGCAAGACATGCTTGGGCAAGGCTCGACGCCCTCGGCGCAGTGCGCCTCGTTACCCACTGAGCGCAACTCTGCCAACGACCTCGCCGGCCTGCTGAAGGCGTGCAACGGCAACCTGTCATCGCTGGCGCGCAGCTTGGGCATCAGTCGCACGACCTTGTACAAACGCCTGCGGGCGCAGGGTATGGATCCTACCTAGGACGGCTCCCCCAAAAAAGGTGTTAGCCGAATACACACCCCAGGCCAGGCGTGCTGATTAGCCTCGCTGCTCCACCTACCAGGAGCAGCACATGCCCCCTCCACTGCCGCATCATCTCACCTCGATCCATCAGCGCATGCCCTACTGGCTGCGCCAGGCCACCGCCGAGCAACGCCACACGCTCAAGTGCCGTGTGCAACGCAGTCACGCCGCTACCGGCAAGCTTGCAAAGGCCATGGCAGCCATACAATCAGTAGAACGTTTTTGCCGCCCACTGCTGCAAGACGCACTCAAACACTGGTACCCCAGCCTCAATGCGCCCCAGGTGGACGTCGCCCAGTTTCAGGACAGAACGGCGGGGCACTATCGTTCGATGTCCTGGCTGGAAGCTGCCCTGCAGAACCTGGAAGCGAATACGCCGATTCGGCTCTATGCATCGCTGCACGCTGCGCAGACCTGGACCGATGACAGCGCCAGGTTCGTCAGCGGGGTGCGTAACCTTGATCTGGGGGAGCGCTACCTGAATCATCTGCGCGAGCATGTCGACTCCGATGACTTTCTTGGCTTGCTGCGCGCCCAGGACCACGCCGCCTTTGCCGCTGAACTGAGCGCAGCACACTTGCAAGGGCGCATCGACAGCCGCGGGCTGGCCTTGGGCGAAGCGGCGCTGGCAGGTGCGAACCAAGTACCGACGCTACAAGGTTCGACGAAATTGCAGTGTGGCTACCTGAGCGTGCTCGGTACTCCACTCAACGGCCCGCTGCTGGTGCGGCGACGCCCACAGGGCCAGAGCGAACCGTGCCTGCTCTATTTGCCAGGCGATCGCGACGGCGCGATACGCCAGTATCCATCGCTGCAGGCAGCTGGAATCGCCCTGACCCGGCGACTGTGGAACGATGACTTTCGCCTGTTTTTCCAGCATTTCGTCAGCCACGCGCAGCAACCCGCCTTCGTCGCACGCTTGCGCCAGACTCTCTACCCGCGCTACCCCTACTCAACGCTCCATCCAACAGCACCAGTGCTTGAACCGGGCCAATCGTTCAGCTGGATCAAACGCGCGTTTCCTTCCCCGCGTGATCTGTGGCACGAAACCCTGGACAAGAATGCCCGCCTGCCCCTGGAATTTACCCAATGGTCAGGCAACTGCTTCACTGCCCGGGCCAGCAACCAGGTTCAAGTCACACTTGCCGATGCCGTGACGTTAGCCGTGCCTACCGCGCAAGTAGACGCAAACAGGCAACGCGAACGAATCCTGGGCTGGCTCGGCGTGGGTCTGGGTGTGCTGAACGTGGCGAGTTTGTTCATCCCGGCCCTTGGCCAAGTAATGCTGGTAATCGGTGGAGCTCAAATCGTCGATGAGTTCCTCGAAGGGGTGCACGCACTCAACGACAGCGACACCGAGGCAGCCATCGGCCATCTGTTCGAGCTGTTCGATAACCTGCTGCAGGTGAGCGTGCTGGGGGCGGCACATGCCGCAATCGAGCTGGCCGGCCCTCTGGATGCCTGGCTTAGCATTCCCGGAAAGGCCGGCCCACGCTTGTGGCATGGTGATCTCGCGCCATTCACACGTGAAGCGCCGTGGCCGGCGGCCACCCCTATCAATGGCGATGGCCTGCACCGATGGCAGGGGAAACAATGGCTCAATCTCGAGGGCAAGGCCCTGGCGCTGGAGCAAAGCGGTGACGGTCAGTGGCAATTGGCGCCGGCCAAGGGGCAACAGCACCAACCGCGCCTGCTCGGCAATGGCCAGATCCCGTGGCAACTTGAACATGAACAACCGTTGAACTGGGATACCGTGAAACTGCTTAGGCGCATCGCCAACAGCGACCCTACGGTGAGCAACCAGTCCCTGCTGCGCGCACTGCGCTGCACAGGCTACAGCGAAGCGGCCGTTCGCCGCGTAATGGCTGACCAGCAAGCCGCGCCCGCCCTGCTGCTCGACAGCTTGCAGGCGCTGGACGCCACCACCCTCCCTGCTAGCGCGACCTGGGCTGATGACAGCGTGCTCGCTCGGCAGTTTCCTTCGCTCAGCGCCAGGGCTCGCGCTGAGATTCTTGCCAAAGCCAGCCCCAAGGACGTTGCACAAATGCGCCAGAGCGGCCGGCTCCCCCTTGCACTTGGCGAAACGGCCCGCGTCTACCTGCGCGAAGCGCGCATCAACCATGCCCTGCAGCGCTTCTATCAACAGATCGGCCCGGTCCAGGACCGTGATGCGCTGATCGTCGGAACACTCGATCGATTGCCTGGCTGGACTGCACAGGTTCGTATCGAACTGCGCCAAGGCAGCATGCGCGGCGCGCTGCTCAAAGCGTCCGGTGCAGCCGGGCGTCCGGTCAAAACGTTGGTGCGTAACGAGCAGGGCTACCAGCCACATGATGAACAAGGTCAGCCTTTAGCCAGCCACATGGATGTCTACCAGGCCATCCTCAATGCCCTTCCCGATAGCGAGCGCAATGCCCTGGGCTTGGACATTCACCAACCCTTGCAGCTGCGCGATGCGCTCTTCGAGAAAGCCGCCAGCGACCGCCCCCACAGCGCCAGGCAGCTGGGCATGGCGCCGCTGCGCGTGCTCTATCGCCTGCCAACCCGCGTTGGGCAGGACGGTCGCATCGGTTACCCGCTCAGTGGACGTGGCCAAGGCTGGGCCGGTGATGATGAAGTGTTCGACGCGCTGTTTCCCAGCCGCGAACCTGGAGATCGTGAATGGTTACGCCAACGCTTGCGCCAGCAAGCAGGCAGTACCCCTGGCGCCTTCGGCAGATTGCTCGAGGGCCTGCGCGCCGATCTGCAAAGCCTCAACCGTACCCTAGACATCTGGGTCAACGATCCGGATGGCATCGCCATGGAGGCCATCGAGCAACGACGGGGCGCGCGCACCGAGGCCGCGCAAAGAATACGCCAGGCGTGGCGCAGAGAAGGCCAGCCAGGGGATGTCGGACTGACCTTACAGGCAGAGCATCTGGGCCCCCTACCCAGCCTGCCAACCCCGCTCGAGCACGTAAGGATGCTCATGGTCACCGGCTCACGCAGCGGCGAGGCAACTAACCTGGAGGGATTCCTGCAAGCCTTCCCAGGCGTTCAATTGCTGGATATTTCCTCCAACATGCTGCGCTGGCTGCCTGAGCCCATCGCCCAGATGCGCGAATTGCAAGCATTGGATGTCGCGGAAAACTTCCTCCCGCTCGATGGCGAACAAAACCTCAATGTGCTGACTCGCCTGACGCGGCTACAGCGCCTGAACCTGACCGATGCTGCTGAAAATCTTCCGGTTGCAGCGCTGCAACGCCTGGCGCAGTTGCCACACCTGGAAGCGCTGCAACTCGACCTCAACAACCTGACCCTGCAAACCGGGCATTTCCAAGCCTTGCACGACTGGCCTGCACTGACCGAACTCAGCCTCGGCTCCAACTACATCACCTTGACCGCCGAGAGCCGCGCAGCACTCGCTCAACTCACTCGCCTGCGCTCGCTGCGCTTGGGTGAAAACCCATTGCAGCTGGCACCCGATGTCAGCGCCTGGCAACACCTGGAGTCGTTGGACCTGGGTCAGTGCGAACTCACCCAGTGGCCCCAGGGCCTGGCTGACCTGATGAACCAGCGGCCACTGGTGTTACGCTCACTGGACCTGAGCGACAACAGCCTGGTCGATGCACCGGCGTTACACAACACTGCATTCGCCGAAGCGATCCGTGCCGAAGAAGACGCAACCTTCTACGACTTCGACGGCAATCCATTCGCCGAACCCGCCCAACGTGCCCTGCGTGATGCTGGCTTGGCAGCGATTCCCGACATGGACGCGCTCGAGGCGCCCGCCCAAGTGTGGAATATCGAGCTTCCCGCCGACCTCCAAGCGCAACGTCAAGCCAACGCCGAGGACCCCATGTGGGCCCCGCTGTACCAGCTGTTCGAGCGCATGGTCGATACCCCGCAATACATTGCCAGTCCATCCCGGATGCGCCAACGGATCGTCCACATCCTGCGTGCGCTAACCTCGCAAGCCATTGCCGACGATGACGGCGGTTGGGGCTTGGCGCAGTTGCATCAGCAGTTGATCACCCAGATAGAAGCCGCCGCCCAAGCGTGCGTCGACCAAGCCAGCTTGTTGTTCCAACAGGTCGAGACAGATGTCTCGATTTGGCGCGCGGTCGCTACCGCCCAAGCGGATGCTGGCGACGAGGTCGTTGCGGTATCCGTGGCCACCGCCATGGCGCGTCAGAGCCGACTGGATGCCCAAGTGACCGCCGTGTACGACGCCCGCGTCGCTCGGCGTAACGCATTGGCAGCCGCAGAAGACGACGCAGCGCGCCAGGCGGCTCCCGCCTTGCACCCTGATGACGATCTGAGCGACGCGCTGTTGAGCAACCCGCAAAGCCCGCTGGATGAAATCGAAATGGCGCTGGTTGCGCGGATCTACCTCGCTGACCGGCTGGGCTTGCCCGAGCAGCCCGGACAGATCGCCTTTGGCTATTTGGCCAACCTCAGCGAGGCGACGCTAGAACGCCTGGCAGTAGCGGTTGAGCGCGAGACAGATGCTCGTTACCTGGCGCACTGGGCCAGCGAGCAACGCTTCTGGCAGGCCTGGACCCGGCGCTTGCGTCCGGCCTCGTTCGAGGCGTTGGCGCGAGACTGGGAAGCGGCTTCGGAATACTTCAATGAACTCAGCGAGGCAACTTCCAGCCCCGGCCCCTACAGTGGTCCCGCTGTGCCCGAACGCTTTGTCGCTGCACTAGAGCGACAAACCCAGGCGGTGCCTGGCCTGATCTGGCGGATCGACGGCGTGTTGCAACGCATCGATCTGGTTTCCAATCGCTACCCTGGCGAGAGTGCCTTGTATGAGCTGGCAGGCAGGTTGCTGCTAAGCACCCGTCGCCAAGCAGAACAAGCGCTTTATGCTCAGCTGGCTGAAGAATTGTTCCACGTCAGCCAAGCCTGATCAGGGCGGCTTTGACAACGTGCAGCCGATTCGGCTGCACACCCCACCTTTTCAGCTGGACCTGCTGAACTCCAGCCGCGCTTCAGCCGGGATTTCATCACCCTTGAGCGGACAATGGACACACAGCCCACCTGTGGATGCGTGCCCTAATGC
Source organism: Pseudomonas sp. xss_2 (assembly GCF_043104195.1). Classification (NCBI taxonomy): domain Bacteria; kingdom Pseudomonadati; phylum Pseudomonadota; class Gammaproteobacteria; order Pseudomonadales; family Pseudomonadaceae; genus Pseudomonas; species Pseudomonas sp. xss_2. The sequence continues at coordinate 49,670 of NZ_JBICKL010000070.1, read as the reverse complement.
AAACAACAAATACCGTCCTCATGATTCGCCCGGCGCGGTTCGCCTTCAACCCCGATACCGCCAGCAACAACCGTTTCCAGCAGGCCCCGCTGGATCCAGAAAGCGCCAGCCGCAAAGCACTGGAAGAGTTCGATGGCTACGTCGACACCTTGCGCCAGCACGGGGTCGAGGTACTGGTGGTGCAAGACACCCCTGAGCCGCACACCCCAGACTCGATCTTTCCCAACAACTGGTGGAGCAGCCATGCCGACGGCAGCCTGGTGCTCTACCCCATGGAGGGCCACAACCGCCGCCTGGAGCGCGACAAGGGCGTTTTGCAGGTTATCCGCGAGCGTTTCAGCATCGGCCAGACCATCGATCTGAGCCCGCTGGAGCAGCAGAATCTGTTCCTCGAGGGCACTGGCAGCATGGTTTTGGACCGCGAACACCGGATCAGCTACGCCTGCCACTCCGACCGCACCCATGAGACCGCGCTGCGCCAATTCGCCGAACAGCTGGACTATCGCCTGTGCCTGTTCCATGCCGTTGATCGCCAGCAGGCGCCGATCTACCACAGCAACGTAATGATGAATGTAGGCCGCCAGCTCGCCGTCGCCTGTCTCGATGCCCTGCCCCACGCCCATGAACGCAAGGCCTTGGAACACTCGCTGCGCGATACCGGCAAAGACATCCTTGCCCTGGGTTTCGAGCAGCTGGAGAACTTCGCCGGCAACATGCTCGAAGTCCACGACAAACAAGGCCAACCACTGCTGGTGATGTCGCGCAGTGCCTGGCGCTCGCTCGACAGCCGCCAGCGCAGCCAGGTCGAGCGGCACAACCGGCCGGTGGTGGTGAACATCGACCATATCGAACGCATCGGCGGCGGCAGCGCCCGCTGCATGCTCGCCGAAGTGCACCTGCCCGTGCGCCATTGACCCTTGAAGGAGACCATCATGACCCGCTACATCGACGTGCAAGACCTCGCCCGCCTGGTCAATCGCAAGGGCCTGCCCAGCTGCCTTGGCGAAATGGCCGAGTACATCCGCCAGGACTATCTGCGCTGGCACGACTTCGAGAAATGCCCACGCCTGGCCAACCACTCGCCTGACGGGGTGATCGAGTTGATGCCGGTATCGGACGCCAACCTGTATGCCTTCAAGTACGTCAACGGCCATCCGAAGAACACCCACAATGGCCTGCTCACGGTCATGGCCTTTGGCGCCCTGGGCGACGTCGACACCGGCGCACCGGTGCTGCTCAGCGAAATGACCCTGACCACTGCCATCCGTACTGCCGCCACATCAGCCCTGGCCGCCCGCTACCTGGCCCGCTCTGGCAGCCGCAGCATGGCACTGATCGGCAATGGCTCGCAGAGCGAATTCCAAGCCATTGCCTTCCATACGATGCTGGGGATCGAGGAGATCCGTCTGTATGACATCGACCCCGACGCATCGGCCAAGCTGCTGGCCAACCTGGCCGGCTACCCTGGCTTGAAATTGACTATTGCAGGCTCCGTGGCCGAGGCGGTACGCGGCGCCGACATCGTCACCACGGTGACTGCCGACAAGGCTTACGCGACCATTCTCACCCCGCAGATGATTGAACCGGGCATGCATCTGAATGCCGTGGGCGGCGACTGCCCCGGCAAGACCGAGTTACACCGGGAGATCGTCGAGCGAGCGCGGGTGATCGTCGAGTACGAGCCGCAGAGCCGCATCGAGGGGGAGATTCAGCAGATGCCGGCGGACTCGCCGACCACTGAATTCTGGCAGGTGGTCCAGGGGCTGGTCGCCGGGCGCGAGAGTGAGGTGCAGGTCACCCTGTTCGACTCGGTCGGGTTTGCCATCGAGGATTACTCGGCGCTGCGTTATGTGCTGGATGAGGCCAAGGCGTTGGAGATTGGCAGTGACATCGCGCTGGTGCCGACGCTTGAGAATCCGAAGGATCTGTACGCGCTGTTGCAGCCGAAGGTGGCCAGCGTCAAACGCATTGCCTGAACGGTTTTTGGGGTCTGCATTGCAGGCCCCAAAACGCCAAAACCCACGCTAAAACCGCTGTCGCACTTCTATAAACCTGTGTCGCCACAGCCGATTCTGCTGCCAACACGAACCTAACAACCGAATCGGTCAGCCCAGCACACACCAAACGACACAAAAAAACCCTCTAGCTCGCGCATCCTGAGCCCTGACCGATGAGTCACCCATAACAACAGCAACCGACCGTTCTGAACTGCCCCTACTTCAAATAACAACACCCAGGGACCTTCATATGATCCGCATGCGAAAACGCCTCGGCGTCCTTCTGCTTTCCTTGTGCGCCAGCGCCGTCCAGGCCAAGGAGTGGACTGAAATCCGCTTCGGCGTGTTCCCCGAATACCCCCCGTTTGAATCAGTCGCCGCAGACGGCAGCCTGCAAGGCTTCGACATCGAGCTGGGCAATGCCATCTGCGCCAAGCTGCAAGTCAAATGCACCTGGGTGCACAACGAGTTCGACGGCATGATCCCGGCTCTGCGCGCACGCAAGTTCGACGCCATCATGTCGTCGATGGCCGTCACCCCGGCGCGGCTCAAGCAGATCGCTTTCACCGAGCGCCTGTTCCTCAGCCCCACCTCAGTCATCGTGCGCAACGGGGCTGACTTCGGCGAAACCGCAGAATCGCTCGAGGGCAAACTGGTCGGCGTGCTGCAAGGCTCGCTGCAAGAAGCCTATGCCCGCGCCAAGCTGGCGCCGTTGGGTGCCCAGGTCAAGGCTTACCAGTCCCAAGACCAGAACTACGCCGACCTGATCAACGGCCGCCTCGACGCCACCGTCACCGACAAGCTCGAAGCCCAGCTCAATTTCCTCTCCAAGCCCGAAGGGGCAGGCTTCAAGTCAGGCCCGGCGATCAAGGATCCGACCTTGCCGCTGGACATCGCCATGGGCCTGCGCAAGACCGATCCCGAGCTCAAGGCCCTGCTCGACAGGGGCATTGCCGCGATCCATGCCGATGGCACCTATGCCGCGATCCAGAAGAAGTACGTCGGCGAACTGGATATCTACAACGAATGACCTGACCGGTAGCTCACCTCGCTGTCCACACCATTGTGTGGCAGCGGGCTTGCCGGCGAAGTGGCCTCCACGAGATCCCTACCCCATGAACGACTTGCTCACGAGCGGCCTGCAAGGCTTCGGCCCGTTGCTGGCCGAAGGCACCTGGATGACGGTCAAACTGGCCCTGCTGGCGCTGGCCCTGAGCCTGCTGCTGGGCCTGATCGGCGCCTGCGCCAAGCTTTCGCGCTCAGCCCTGCTGCGCATCCCCGCCACCCTCTACACCACCTTGATCCGCAGCGTGCCTGACCTGGTGCTGATCCTGCTGCTGTTCTACAGCCTGCAGATCTGGCTCAACGACCTGACCGAAGCGCTGGGCTGGGACTACGTTGAAATCGACCCGTTCAGCGCCGGCGTGCTGACCTTGGGCTTCATCTACGGCGCCTACTTCACCGAGAACTTTCGCGGCGCCATCCTCAGCGTGCCCGCAGGCCAATTGGAAGCGGCCACCGCCTATGGCCTGAGCCGGGCACAACGATTTGCGTTGGTGCTGTTCCCGCAACTGATGCGCTTCGCCCTACCGGGCCTGGGCAATAACTGGCTGGTGCTGCTCAAGTCCACCGCGCTGGTCTCGATCATCGGCCTGGCCGACCTGGTCAAGGCCGCGCAGAACGCCGGCAAGACCACCAACGACATGCTGTTCTTCCTGTGCATCGCAGGCTTGGTCTATCTGTTGATCACCACCCTCTCCAATCGCCTGCTCAACTACCTGCAGCGGCGTTACAACACCGGGATCAAGGAGCTGGCGCGATGATCGAACTGCTTCAGGAATACGGCCTGGCCTACCTTTATAGCGACGGCAGTGGGTTGTCCGGCCTGGCCATGACCCTCTGGTTGTTCGTGGTCAGCATGCTCCTGGGCTTGCTGCTCTCGTTGCCGCTGGCCCTGGCCCGGGTCTCACGCCGCGCCTGGCTGCGCCTGCCGGTGCAGTTGTACACCTTCGTGTTTCGCGGCACCCCCCTGTATATCCAGCTGCTGATTTGCTACACCGGCTTGTACAGCCTGGAGGTGGTGCGCGATTACGCCCTGCTCGACCAGTTCTTTCGCAACGCCTTGAACTGCACCCTGCTGGCCTTGGTGCTCAACACCTGCGCCTACACCGTGGAGATCTTCGCCGGGGCTATCCGCAACATCCCCCACGGCGAGATGGAAGCGGCCCAAGCCTATGGCCTGAGCGGCTGGAGGCTGAACCTGTTCCTGGTGCTGCCAGCAGCCTTGCGCCGTTCGCTACCGGCCTACAGCAACGAACTGATCCTGATGCTGCACGCCACTTCGCTGGCTTTCACCGCCACTGTCGCCGACATCCTCAAGGTGGCCCGCGACGCCAATGCCGCGACCTTCCTGACCTTCCAGGCCTTCGGCGTCGCGGCGATCTTGTACATGCTGTTGTCCTTCGCCCTGGTCGGCTTGTTCCGACTGGCCGAGCGCCGTTGGATGCGTTTTCTGAACCCTACCCGAGGCTGAACCGATGCCCCTGTCTGCCCTGTCCCTGCCCATCACCGAACTCGCCCCTGGCGCCCACAGCCTCAGCGGCACCCGCAAACTCAGCGTCGACGGCCTGCACAAGCATTACGGCGAGCACCAGGTGCTCAAGGGTGTTTCGCTACAAGCGCGCAAGGGCGATGTGATCAGCCTGATCGGCGCCAGCGGCTCGGGCAAGAGCACCTTCCTGCGTTGCATCAACTTCCTTGAACAACCCGACGCCGGCAGTATCACCCTGGACGGCCAGACCCTTGAGATCCGCCCCGGCACCCGCACCCCGCCGCCGGCTCAATTGCAGAACCTGCGCACGCGCCTGGCGATGGTATTCCAGCACTTCAACCTGTGGAGCCACCTGACCGTGCTGGAGAACATTTGCCTGGCGCCACGCAAGGTGCTGGGCATCAGTGCCAGCGAAGCCGAGGCCCGCGCCCGCACCTACCTGGACAAGGTCGGCCTGCCCGCGCGCGCAGCCGAGCAGTACCCAGCGTTTCTCTCTGGCGGCCAACAGCAGCGGGTGGCCATCGCCCGCGCGCTGGCGATGGAGCCGGAGATCATTTTGTTCGACGAGCCGACCTCAGCCCTCGACCCCGAACTGGTCGGGGAAGTGCTCAAGGTGATACAGACGCTCGCCGAGGAAGGACGTACCATGCTGATGGTTACCCACGAGATGGGATTCGCCCGCCAGGTGTCGAGCCAGGTGCTGTTCCTGCACCAGGGCCTGGTCGAGGAGCACGGCAGCGCCGAGATCCTCGATCGCCCCCAGAGCGATCGCCTGCGGCAGTTCCTTTCCAACCGTCTTAAGTGAAGTCACGCCGCATATGGATACCAAGGCCAACACCGCTCACGCCCCTGCCGCACTGGACCGCATCGATGAAGCCATCATCGATGTGCTGCGGCACAACGGGCGCATCACCTATGAGAAGCTTTCGACCCTCGTGCACCTGACTCCCAGGCCTTGCCTGGAGCGGGTGCGCAAGCTGGAGCGACGCGGTGTGATCCGCGGCTATGGCGCAATCATCGACCTGCAAACGGTCTCGCCGGGCTTGTCATTGCTGGTGCTGGTGGCCTTGTCCAACCAGAGCGGGCGCGCCGCGCAGAAAGCCTTCGAGGCCACCGTGCGTGCCTGCCCGCAGGTGTATGAATGCCAGCTGATCAGCGGCCACTTCGACTACAGCTTGCGCATGCGCTGCCGCGACATGGAGCACTACCGGGTGCTGACCGAGACCTGGATGAACAACGACGAGTTGCACATCGACAAACTGGTCGCGCACCCGGAACTGGCCTCGGTCAAGAGCACGGCGCCACAGGTGTGAGCCACTGCGCCGGCTGCAGGTAGTCGGCCACCCAACCCACCACTTCGCCCGCCGGCATGGGCCGGGCGATGCAATAGCCCTGGGCCAGTTCACAACCCAGCTCCATCAGCAGCCGGCCATGCTCGACACTCTCCACGCCCTCGGCGATCACCTCACGATCGAACGCACGGGCCAGGCCGATGACCGCGCCGGTCAAGGCCAGGTCGTCGTGGTCATGGAGGATGTCGCGCACAAATGATTTGTCGATCTTGATGGTCTGGGTCGGTAGGCGCTTGAGGTAATTGAGCGACGAATAGCCAGTGCCAAAGTCATCCAGCGAGAAGCGCACACCCAGGGCTTGGCAAGCCTCCAGGCAACGGCTGACATGGTGGATGTTCTCGATGGCGACGGACTCGACGATTTCCAGGTCCAGCTGCTTGGGGTAGACCTCGGCGTGGCGGGAAAGTGCGTCTTGCAGGCGTTGGACGAAGTCGCTGCGTTGCAGGTGGCGGGCGGCGATGTTGACGCTGACTGACCAGCGATGGCCCTGGCGTTGCCAGCCTTGCAGTTGGGCCAAGGCCTGGTCGATGACCCATTCGCCGATCTCGACGATCAGGTCGGTTTGCTCCACTAAAGGCAAGAATGCTCCGGGTGGCACCGGCCCCTTGGCCGGGTGCATCCAGCGCAGCAACGCCTCGAACCCCAACACCTGGCCCGTACGCATGTTGACCTTCGGCTGATAGTGCAGGCACAGCTCGCCCTGATGCAGGGCCTGGCGCACCCGCGCCACGGTCTGGTGGGTGGCCTTCTGCTCCTGCTCCTGGGACACATCGAACAGGTGATACCGGTTGCGCCCTCGCTGCTTGGCCACATACATGGCCTGGTCGGCATGGCGCACCAGGGTATCGGCGTCCTCGTCGTCCTGTGGGAACAGGGTGACGCCGATGCTGGCGCTCAGCGACAGGCTGCGCTCACGAATCAGATACGGCGCGGCCAACGTGTGGAGGATGCGCTGCAACGCCGCATGCAGCGGCGCACTGCCATCGATGTGACGCAAGATCAGCACGAACTCATCGCCCGATAGCCGCGCCACCGAGTCACCTGCGCGCAAAATGCCCTGCAAGCGCTGGGCGACCTCCATCAGCAGCAGGTCACCGGCGGCATGCCCGTAGCCATCGTTAACCGCCTTGAAGCCATCCAAGTCGAGCATGCATACCGCCAGCGGGATTTCCTCGCGGCGGGAAAAGGCCAAGGCCTGGTTGAGCAGGTCGGAGAGATAAGCGCGGTTGGGCAGGCCGGTCAGCACATCGTGGCCGACCCGCCACTGCAAGGTGTGCAGCAACTGACGCTTCTCGGTGACGTCGAAGCGGATCGACACATATTTGTGCACCTTGCCCGACTGCGGATCGATCAGCGGCACCATGGTGCTGTCGACCCAATACAACGAGCCGTCCTTGGCGCGGTTGCAGATTTCGCCTTTCCACACCCGGCCAGCGACCAGCGCTCGCCACATTTCGAGGAAGAACTCCGGTTCGTGCAAGCCCGAGTTGAGGATGCGGTGGTTGGCGCCCAGCAGCTCCTCGCGGCTATAGCCGGAGATGCTGCAGAACTGCTCGTTGACGTAGGTAATCCGCCCGCGCAGGTCGGTTTCGGAAAAGATCGCGGCCGCGTCCACAGCCGCGCGATAGATATCATCCATGTACATCATGCCTTAGCGGTTGAAGCGCTCAACCAGGGCGCGCAGCCCGGCACACACCTGTTCCAGTTCGGCGCCGCGCGACGCCGCGGCATTGGCACTGAGCGCGCTCTGCTGGGCAATGCCCGCCACGCCGTTGATCTGCCGCGAGACATCCTCGGCCACCGCCGATTGCTGTTGCGAAGCCGTGGCCATTTGCTGGCCCATGTCGCTGATGCGCTGCACCGCCTGGCGAATGCCGTCGAGGGCATGTTGCGCCTCGAGCACCCGCGCCACGCCCTGCTCAGCACCGGCGATACCGCGACTGGCAATGGCCACGGCCTGCTCGGCACCGCCGCGCAAACCGTCGATGATGGTCTGGATATGCAAGGTGGACTGGCGGGTTTTATCGGCCAGCGCCCGCACCTCGTCGGCGACCACGGCAAAGCCTCGGCCCTGTTCACCCGCACGCGCCGCCTCGATGGCGGCGTTGAGCGCCAGTAGGTTGGTCTGTTCGGCAATGGCGCGGATCATCCCCGCCGCTTCGGCGATGTTATCGGTCTGCCCGGCAAGCTCGGTGACCGCCTGGTTGATCTGATCGACCGTGCCGGCCAAGTCACGGATCGCCGTGCCACTGGCATCGGCCACCTGGCTGCCCTGCTCCGCTAACTGATGCGCGGTGTGCGCCTCGCCTGCGGTCAGTTGCACATGATTGGCCACTTCAGCGATGGAGGCGGCCATCTGGGTCATGGCCGTGGCACTCAGGTCGGTTTCGGCGCGCTGTTCGAGCAGCGCCTCTTCGGTGCTGCGCGACAGCCGACCGGCATCACCGGCGGCCACGGCCATTTGTCCGGCCAGATCGCTCAAGCGCGTCAGCGCGGTTTTCAGCCGCGCCTCTTCGCCGATCAGAATCAGCTCGAGCTGCCCAGCGGCGCCGGGCAAATCGCTGTAGGTCAGCGCCACTATCGGGTCGGCGAACGTGCCTTCGGCGCCGTTGACGATCCGCCGCAGTTGCCGGCCAACACCGCCATTGGCCCATACCCCATATGAGACGAACAACGCTAGCGTCAGCCCCTGCCCCGGCAGACCCGGCCACAGCTGGTTAGCCGCAACCGCCAGCGCCCCAGCCGCCACAGGCAAAGCCATAGCCTGACCAAGACCTGCCAGGCGCCGGCCGAATGACAAGGCGGGCTTGCCTGCGCGCAAGCGAGCATACAACGCCTGAGCGCGCTGCACTTGCTCGCGGGTTGGGCAGACGCGCACCGACTCATAGCCAACCAGCCGCCCGTCTTCAAGAATCGGCGTCACATAGGCATTGACCCAATAGAAGTCGCCATTCTTGCAACGGTTCTTGACGATGCCCATCCAGCTTTTGCCAGCCTTGAGGTAGCGCCACATGTCCTCGAACACCGCTTCGGGCATATCGGGATGGCGCACCAGATTGTGCGGCTGGCCGATCAGCTCAGCTTGGCTGAAGCCACTGATGGCGGCAAATTCGGCATTGCAGTAGGTGATCAGGCTGGCCGTATCGGTGGCCGAGATGAGCCGTTGCTCTGGCGGGAAACGTTGTTCGACCGGCGAAACCGGCAGGTTGAGGCGCACGATGAGACTCCATTCGCAGACGAAACGGCGCCCTGCCTTGATGGCAGCGGCTTACCGGAACCGTTCATCCTTGACCAGCTCCAATGTCCAACAACGGCTAGCGCGACCTTACAGGCGGTCGAATCACCTTGGACATTAACTTGAATGACTGATCAGTCAAAGAAGCCGATTCTACGAAATTCATCACATTTTGCCAATAAATGTGATGAATCATGGCGTTGCGCTATGACGATATATATCGTTAAGTTCTTGATTCCAAATGGGAATTAAGAGATGACGATGTCAGGTCTAGGATCTGCCCTGCGTCGCTACCGCAAGCTCGCCGGATTGACACAGGCTCAGCTTGGCGAGCAAAGCGGCTTCGACCCCAAGACCATCAGTCGTTTTGAAACCGGCACCTACACCCCCAGCATTGACGCGTTGCAGGTGTTTGCCAGGGTGCTAGGGATCAAGCTCAAGGCCTTCTTCGCCGAACCGGACGACGAAGAGGATCAGCGCGCCTACCTGTTCGGTGTCGTTCACAACGCAGCGCCCAAGGACCTCGCCAAGCTGATCACCGCCGTCAATCAGGCGCTGGCCAAGGCCTGAAAACTACGCGTGCACCAGACCAGAGCGGTCGAGACATAACTGCACCACAACTGGTCAGACCGGTAAGGCCAAAATCGCTTGCTTTGTGTGATTTTTCGCGCTTTTATGGGGGCGCACTGAACAAACCGGTAAGACCACAATAATTAAGTCCTGCGCTCTTTGACCCTGCGCCATCGAAGCAAGGACACCGATCAGAGACCCCTCCCATGCTTAAATGGTGCTCGCGTTCGATCTTCCTCCAAGTGGTGCTAGGGCTTGCCCTGGGCATTGCCTGCGGCCTCAGTTTTCCCGAAGTCTCCCTACAGCTAAAACCCCTCGGCGACGGCTTTATCAAGCTGATCAAGATGCTCATCGGCCTGATCGTGTTCTGCGTGGTGGTCAGCGGCATCTCCGGTGCTGGCGACCTGAAGAAGGTCGGTCGGATTGGCCTGAAGTCGGTGATCTACTTCGAAGTGCTGACCACCCTCGCCCTGGTCATCGGCCTGGTGTTCGCCTTCACCTCCGGCATTGGCAGCGGTGCCAACATCCACCTCGATCAGCTGTCCACGGCCGACGCCAATGGCCTGGCCGAGCGCGGCCAGCACATCCATGGCACCGCCACCTTCCTGATGGACTTGATCCCCACCTCGGTGGTGGGCGCCTTCGCTGACAACAACATTCTGCAAGTGCTGCTGTTCTCGGTGCTGTTCGGCAGCGCGTTGAACCTGGTGGGCGAGTCGGCCTCGGGTATCTCGCGGCTGATCAACGAACTCAGCCACGTGATCTTCCGCATCATGGGCATGATCGTGCGCCTGGCGCCGCTGGGCGTGTTCGGCGCCATCGCCTTCACCACCAGCAAATATGGCCTGGAGTCGCTGCAGCACCTGGGCGGTTTGGTGGCGCTGTTCTACCTGACCTGCGCAGGCTTCGTGCTGATCGTGCTGGGCACGGTGATGCGCCTTTCCGGCCTGAAGCTGTTGCCACTGATCAAGTACCTGCGTGAAGAACTGACCATCGTCATGGGCACCGCCTCGTCCGACGCCGTGCTGCCGCAGATCATGCGCAAGCTTGAGCATCTGGGTATCGGCAGCTCGACGGTCGGCCTGGTCATCCCTACCGGGTACTCGTTCAACCTCGACGGTTTCTCCATCTACCTGACCTTGGCTATCGTGTTCATCGCCAATGCCACCGGCACGCCGCTGGCCATGACTGACCTGCTGACCATCCTGTTGGTGTCGCTGGTAACGTCCAAGGGCGCGCATGGCATCCCAGGCTCGGCGCTGGTGATTCTCGCCGCGACCCTGACCGCCGTGCCGGCGATCCCGGTGGTTGGCCTGGTGCTGGTGCTGGCGGTGGACTGGTTCATGGGTATCGGCCGGGCGCTGACCAACCTGATCGGCAACTGCGTCGCCACCGTGGCCATCGCGCGCTGGGAGAAAGACATCGATCTTGAGCGGGCCAACAACGTGCTTAGCGGCAAGCCGGGCTTCGCGCCGCTGCCGCGCAAGCAGCCCAACGCCCATCAACAGGAATTCTGATTGACCCAGGCCGGCCACCGCGCCGGCCTGTTCAAGGAGCTTTGATGCAACCTTCGACAGGGAGCAAACCATGATCAGCTCATCGACCGTGGTCACCTCAGTGGTGGAAAAACTGCGCCAGGCGCTGGCTCGTGGCCAGTGGCGCACTGGCGAGATGCTGCCGGGCCAGCGCGAGTTGGCCGAACAACTGGGCATCAGCCGGCCCAGCCTGCGTGAAGCGGTAACCGTGCTGGAAACTCTCGGCCTGGTGCGTTCGCTGCCCGGCAAGGGCGTGCTGGTACTCGAGGCCGAAGCCGCCCAGCCCGAGCACCTCAGCGATGGCGTGGGCACAGCCAGCCTGGCCGATGTACTGGAGCTGCGCTACACGCTTGAGCCGTTCATCGTCGGCCTGGTCGCGCAGTCGGCCAACAGCCAGGACATCGGCCAATTGCGCCTGACCCTGATGGACATGCGCGAAGCGCTGGATGCCGGTGACAGTGAAGCCGGCGTTGGCGCCTACATCGCCTTTCACCAGGCGCTGTTCGCCCTGACCACCAACCCGATCTTCCAGAGCGTGGTGCAGCAGACCGGCAATGCCCTCAAGCAGAGCGCCGACATGCTGCGCAACTCGCCAGAACACCTGGCCGCGCGGCTAAGCGAGAACGAAGCGGTGGTGCGCGCCATCCGTGACAAGAACAGCGCCCAGGCCAGCGCTCAGATGCGTCGGCACATTCTTCAGGAAGGCCAGCGCATGGGCATCGAACTGAATATCCCGGACGAACATCCCGGGCCCTGAATCTAGGAGAGCGACCATGACCGCCTGCGCCCACGCCGCCTCGCACTTGCCCGCCCTGCTCAGCGCTGGCGAGACTCGCCTGTCGGCCGAGCAGATCTACCCGCGCCTGTTCGACGCCATCCTCGAACAGCGCCTGCCACCCGGCAGCGCCCTACCCGAACAGGCCTTGGGCAACGCCTTTGGGGTAAGCCGCACGGTGATCCGGCGGGTGCTCGGGCGCTTGTCGGACCAGCAAGTGGTGGTCCAGCGCCCCAGCCACACGGCGCACTTGGCAGCACCCGATCCAGAGCAAGCGCGCCAGGTACTGAGCGCCCGGCGCCTGGCCGAGACCACGTTGATCACCCTGGCCACCCAGCGTGCGCGGCCCACGCAGATCCGCCAGCTACGCCAGTTGGTCGAACGCGAACGCCAGCACCATGAAAGCGGTGAACGCTGCACGGCGATCCGCCTGGGCGGCGAGTTTCACCTCAAGCTCGCGCAGATGGCCGCCAACGCGCCGCTGGCGCGCTTTCTCAACGGCCTGGTGCCGATGACCTCGCTGATCATCGCCCGCTACGAATCGCCTTGCTGCGAACACTGCGCCTGGCAGGAACACGCGGCGATTATCGATGCGGTGGAGAGCGGCGACGGCCAGGCGGCCCTGGCGCTGATGCATGAGCACCTGGACCGCTTGGAAGCCAAGTTGGACCTCGGCCCGCACGCAATGTGCTGAACTGGCGATAAGCGCGGGCAGGCATGCCGTTTGCCGCAAAAGGGGCCGCCTTCCGGCCCCACTGCCTGCCCTTACCTATAATCAGGTAACCACCCAGCCTCTATCCAGGGGGCTATTTGCGTGAACCCGCGTGTTGCATTGGTCGTGCTCTGCCTATTGCTGGCCCTCTCCGGTTGCGCCAGCAAGCGCCCGCCTGCCCCGCCGCCGCCTGCCGTGCTGAGCGCAGCGATGTGGCAACAGATCGACCAGGAGCTGATCGAGGCTTCGGTCGGCGCCACAGGTTCAGCCAATGACTATGCCCGGCGCTCGATGCGGGTGTGGAAGGAGCAGGTTCAGCAGCGCACCGAAAGCGACTTCATTCCATGGTTCACCGGCTATTGGACCCAGCAATGGCTGACCATGAAAGTGGCCTGGTACAAGATGAACAGCGGCAATGGCGCTGATCCACCGGAGAAACGCTTGGCGTTATATCTGCAAGAGCAGTATCACGACCGGGTGATTGAACCGGTGGCCGAACAGATCAATCCCGAGGCTATCCGTGATCGCGCCAGCGAATTGTACTTGCAGCTGTTCGGCCAACAGTTGCCAGCGATTATCCAGCGCTATAACGCCCCGCCCGATCAGATCAGCCAACGCCTCAACCGTGTCCCGGCAATCGCCCTGGGCCCGCCGGATGCGCGTAACGCCACGCTGTACCAGTTGCTCAGGGCCAAGCCGCTGAATGAGCAACCGGCCTGGCTTGCTTTACGCCAGCACCTCAATCAGCAGGCGGCGAAGCTGGCCAGCAAGACCCAGGTTGGGCTGTCATCGGTGGCCACCCGCGCCAGTGAAAAACTTGGCGCGACCCTGGCCCCGCGCGGTATCGCCAGTGCGGTCGCCGCTGCGGTGGGCAAGGCGGCGGGGGCGTTGATTTCGGTGGCGGCGACCGGCATCGGCATGATGACCCACGATCGTGAACATCCACAGATGGTCGAGCAGTTGCGGGTGATTCTGAATGTGGCGCTAAACGAGGAATGGAAAGAGCTGATGGAGAATCGCCAGAGTGGCGCGATGGCTGGGGTGTATTACTTGTCGGGGCAGGTGGAGGACAGCCTTTTGAGCAAGGATGCACAATCACAGGCGCCTGCACCGGCCTCATCGCGGGGCGAGCCCGCTTCTACAGGGTTGTCGCTGATCCGCGATGAGGCCGGGGCAGCTAACCTCAAGCCGTGGCCATAGCCGAAGTCGGCAAGCCAAAGATCCGATCGAACGCCCAGTTGTAGGCAAAGGTGTAGCACGGCACCAGCACGATGAACGCCAGGTCCACCAACAATGCTTCCATCAGGGTCATGTCCAGCCACCAGGCAATCAGCGGAATCAAATACACCACCAGCGTCAGCTGAAAGCCTATGGCATGGCCAATCCGCCGCGCCACGCTGCGCCCGCGCTTGACCTGGCGGCTCTCCCACCACTCGAACAGGCTGTTGTAGATCAGGTTCCAGAGCATGGCGATGGTGGTGATCATCACCGCCAAGGGCCCGGTGTGCGACGCCTGGGTATCCGACAGGTAGGCAAGCCCAAGGGTCGACATGCACAGGCCGATCAGTTCATAGAAGGTCACGTAGACCAGTTTGCGTTTAAGTCCTTGCACCGGGTTACCTCGGGTGATGCGGTTACGAAAGCGGTGCAGGATGCTTCAATCAACTTGACAGAGAAAGTCAGCAGCTTTCAAATTAATTGAAAGGAGCTGACCCTATGAATTTTTCCAGCGATACCATCCAGGTGTTTCTCGCGGTACTCGACCACGGCTCGTTCTCGGCAGCGGCGCGGGCGCTCAAGCGGGTGCCTTCGGCGGTGAGCATGGCCATCGGCAACCTCGAAGCGGAGCTTGGCTATGCGCTGTTCGAGCGCGGTTCGCGCGAGGCCCGGCCCACTGCCCAGGCCAAGGCTCTGGAGCCGCATGCCCGGCTGATCGCCGAGCAGCTGGGGTTGCTGCAAGTGCATGCCTTGGAGTTGTCCCAGGGATTGGAAAGCAGCCTGGCCATTGCCGTGGTGCCAGACATCGATCACCGCCCCCTGTTACGCGCCATTGCCAGCCTGGCCGAGCGCTACCCATTGCTCGACATCGAGCTGCTCAGCGCCCCGCAAGAGGAGGCCTTGCAACTGCTCGACAGCGGTCGGGTCAGCCTGTGCCTGGCCTTTGCCGGGCTGCAGGTCGATCCACGCCGCAGTTTTCAGCACATCGCCAGCGAGTCGTTGGTCGCAACACTTTCACCTCACCATCCGACGCTACTTAGCGGACGCATCCGCTACCTGGAGGATCTGGTCAACGTGCGGCAGATCCTGGTCTGTAGCAGCGAGCTCCCTCTGGCCGACCCGCGCTCGCTGATCGGCGCCAGTCATTGGCGCAGCAACAGCCTGGACCTGGCCTTGCAGATGGTCGAAGCCGGGCTTGGCTGGGGCGATTTTCCCGTGTCACGGGTAGCGCCATTGATAGCTGCCGGGCGGTTGGTGCGGCTGGATTTTCATAACACGCACAATGCCCTGGAGCTGCCTGTGCATGCGTTCTGGGGCAAGCAGCAGCCGTTGCGCCAAGGCGCGCGGACATTGGTTGAGTTGTTGGCATAGCCGTCCGTCGACATCGCATGAAGAACAGCCGGTAACTGTTTCAACATTTTTCACCCTGAGCCGATAAAACCTTTGAAAGGTCCCGCCATCGCGCCACGAGCGCACGGCGCCCTCCCCCAAGAAATGGCTCAAGGTCTCGAAACATGAACCTGAAGTTCCGCCACAAGATTCTCCTCAGCGCCTGCGGTGTCGTCGTCCTGGCATTCGCACTGTTCACCCTCTACAACGACTACCTGCAACGCAGCACGATTCGCCAGAATATCGAATCGACGGTCCAGCAGTCCGGCGCGCTCACAGCGAGCAGCGTGCAGAACTGGATGAGCGGACGCATCCTGGTCCTGGAAAACCTCGCCCAGGACATCGGCCAGCAAGGCGCTGGCGACAACTTGGCGGGGCTGGTCGATCAGCCTTCCTACACGCGCAACTTCCTGTTTACCTACCTTGGCCAGGCCAACGGCGTGTTCACCCAGCGCCCCGACACGCAGATGCCGGCAGGTTACGACCCACGCCAGCGCCCCTGGTACGGCGCCGCTGCCAGCGCCGGACAAACAGTGCTGACCGCCCCCTACCAAGGCGCAGTGGGCGGCCTGATGGTGACCATCGCCACCCCGGTCAAAGCCAAGGCCGATGGCCAGCTGATCGGCGTGGTCGGCGGTGACCTGACCCTCGATACCCTGGTGGAGATCATCAACTCGGTGGACTTCGGCGGCATCGGCCACGCGTTCCTCGCCGATCGCGATGGCCAAGTGATCGTCAGCCCCGACAAAAGCCAGCTGATGAAGAACCTCAAGGACATCTACCCCGCCAGCAACCTGCGGGTCGAGTCGGGCATGCAGGATGTGACCCTCAACGGTGAAGAGCGACTGATCTCGTTCGCACCCGTGACCGGCCTGCCTTCGGCGCAGTGGTACATCGGCCTGTCGATCGACAAAGACAAGGCCTTCGCAGCGCTGAGCCAATTCCGCACCTCGGCGATCATCGCCATGCTCATCGCCGTGGCGGCCATCGCAGGCCTGTTGGGGTTGTTGATTCCAGTGCTGATGCGCCCGCTGACCACCATGGGCCGGGCCATGCGCGATATCGCTGAAGGTGAAGGCGACCTAACCCGCCGCCTGGATGTGCAGAACAAAGACGAGTTCGGCGAGCTGGCCAGCTCCTTCAACCGCTTCGTCGAGCGTATCCACGCCTCGATCAGCGAAGTGTCTTCGGCCACCCGCCTGGTACATGACCTGTCGGAAAAAGTGGTGAGCGCCTCCAACGCCTCGATCACTGGCTCCGAAGAGCAAAGCATGCGCACCAACAGCGTGGCGGCGGCAATCAACCAGCTCGGCGCCGCCACCCAGGAAATCGCCCGCAACGCCGCCGATGCCTCGCAGCACGCCAGCGGCGCCAGCGAGCAGGCGCATGACGGCCGCCAGGTGGTCGACGATGCCATCAACGCCATGACCGCGCTGTCGCTGAAGATCAGCGAGTCGTGCGAGCAGATCGAAACCCTCAATGCCAGCACCGACGACATCGGCAAGATCCTCGACGTGATCAAGGGCATCTCGCAGCAGACCAACCTGCTGGCCCTCAACGCTGCCATCGAGGCCGCGCGGGCCGGTGAAGCCGGGCGTGGCTTTGCCGTGGTGGCCGACGAAGTGCGTAACCTGGCGCACCGCACCCAGGAGTCGGCCGAAGAGATCCACCGCATGATCACCAGCCTGCAAGTGGGCTCGCGTGAAGCGGTGCACACCATGAACGCCAGCCAGGTGTCCAGCGAACAGACCGTGCAAGTCGCCAACCAAGCCGGTGAGCGCCTGGCCAGCGTCACCCAGCGCATCGGTGAGATCGACGGCATGAACCAATCGGTGGCGACCGCGACCGAGGAGCAGACGGCGGTGGTCGAAAGCCTCAACCTGGACATCACCCAGATCAACGCGCTGAACCAGCAAGGGGTGCAGAACCTCAACGAGACCCTGGTGCACTGCGATGCCCTCAGCCAGCAGGCCGGGCGTTTGAAGCAGTTGGTGGGTAGTTTCCGAATCTAACCAGCCAAGGACAAGCCCGTTGCTACCGGTCGATACCGATCCTGTAGCAGCGGGCTTGCCTCGCGATGCATCTAGACCGCCAGCGCCTTACTCACCCGCCCACGCCGCACCCACGCCAGCAACACCGCCGCCATCAGCACGAAGCCCAGGTAGCCGAAGAACGGATACACCTCGCCCACCAGGCTGATGAACCCCACCAGGCTGCAGCCGAACGCCGCCACGCCCGTCACCAGCGAGCCCCAGCGAAACTGCGCAGTCCCCGCCGGCAACAGCCGCGACAAGAACGAAAACATCGTCCCCACCGCCGTGTTGACGATCATGCCGAAGATGATCAGGCACATCACCACGCCCAGCAGTGGCGACACCTCGTTGGCAATCGACAACATCGGCATCGGCAGCTCAGCCACGCTGTCCAAGCGTGACAACAGCCCGGCGCTCATCACCAGCATCAGCAAACCCAGCGCCGCCCCGCCAATCAGCCCACCCCAGATTGCCGTCTTCTCGCCCTTGGCCGAGCCACCGAGAATCGCCAGGATCGGCGCACCGGCAACGATGTTGTAGGACACATACAAGAACGCCCCCAGCAACCAGTGCCGAGTGCCTGCCTGCTGCTGGCTGGCCAGCACATCCAGCTCGGCAAAACTCTGCTCGCGGGTGAACACGGCGTACAAGGCAATCGCCGAGGCGACCAGAATCAGCAGCGGCGTGATGGCGCCGATGGCCAGAATCACCTTCTGCACATCCAGGCACACGATCGCCACCACCACCAGCGTCACCAGTACGCTGCCGGCCAGGGCCGGTATGCCGAACTGCTGTTCGAGCAACGCCCCGCCACCGGCGAGCATCACCACGGTCACGGCGAACATGAAGAAGGTGATAAGCCAATCGACGAACAGCCCCAGATGACGGCCACAGATGGCCTGGATCACGTCCTTGTGCGAGGTGGCCTGTTGACGGTTGCCCAACCCCGCCAGGGCCATGCCCAGGAAGGTGAACAAGGCAGCACTGACCGCCGCGCCGACCAAGCCCCAGACTCCGAAGTCGACGAAGAACAACAACAATTCCCGTCCGGACGCGAACCCCGCGCCCACGATCACACCGATGAAGGCACCGGCGATCTTCAGCTGCTCTTGCATGTGAACCTCTGGCTGTTAGTTGTTGTTCTTGTTGGTTTTTGCACGGGTTGGCAGGCCCAGCCCCACTCAGCTCTGCCCGACAAACGCCTGCACTTCAATCTCCACATCCACCCCCAGCGCCAACGCCGAAGCCACGGTAGAACGCACCGGCAAGGCCGCGCCGAAGAACGCCTTGTACACCTCGTTGAAGCCGGCGAAGTGGCTCATGTCCGACAGCCACACGGTCACCTTCACCACTTGGTCGAAGCGCGCCCCCGTCGCGGCCAGGCTCTCGCCAATACGCTCGCACACCGCGCGGGTCTGGGCCTGGATATCGCCGCGTACTACCTCACCGCCCGGGGTCATCGGCACTTGGCCCGAGAGGAACACAAAGCCTCCAGCCTTGACTGCACGGGAGAAGGGAAACGGCAAACTGCTCGGAAAACGCTGGATTTCATTGCTCATGACAAGCTCCTGATTACGGTTGCTGAAAACGTGCAGGGGACAGCAGCTCAGGCACTACCCCCTGGGTGGTCAAGCGGGTGCAGATCGGCTGGCCCAGCAGCAGGTCCGCCGCCAGGCGTGAGGCGCCCGCCGCCGACTGGATGCCGTAGCCACCTTGTGCCGCCAGCCAGAAAAACCTCGGCATGCCTGGATCAAAGCCAAGCACCAGATCGCCATCGGCCACGAATGAACGCAGCCCCGCCCAGCTGTGGCTGGGGCGACGAATCTCAAGGGTGGTGATGGCTTCGATGTTGTAGATGCCCAGCGCCAGGTCCAGCTCTTCTGGCGCAGCGTCCTGCGGCTGGACCGGGTCGGCGTTGGCCGGCGAGCCGAGCAACTGGCCGGCATCGGGCTTGAAGTAGAAGCTTTCGTCGACGCCGATCACCGCGGGCCAACGGGCGAAGTCTTGCGCCGCAGGCCCGGGGAAGGTGAAGGCAGTACGCCGGCAAGGCTGCAAGCCGACCTTGGCCACGCCACATTGCTCAGCAACCTGATCGGCCCAAGCACCAGCGGCGTTGACCAATTGCCGCGCCTTGATACAACTGCCATCGGCCAGCTCGACCTGCCATAGATCATCCAGGAAGTGCGCCTGGACCAACTCAGCGTTGCAGCGCAGCTCACCGCCTGCTTGGCGCAAACCACGCAGAAAGCCCTGGTGCAAGGCATGTACATCGAGGTCCATCGCGCCGGGCTCAAGTACCGCGCCTGCGAGAATCTCGCCACGCAGGCTCGGCACCAGGGCCAGGGCGCCGTCGCGATCAAGCAAGCTGACCTGGGTGCCATTGGCCAGGTTCTGTGCGTAGGTCGCCTTGAGCAGGTCGCGCTGTTCCACGCTGGCGACATACAGGCAGCCGCGAGGTTCGAGCAGCGGATGCTCGCAGAAGCCCTCCGGCGGCGCCTCATAGAACGCCCGGCTGGCGCGGGTCAGGGCCTGGATTTGCGGGGTGCCGTAGGCCTCCATGAACATCGCCGCCGAGCGCCCGGTGGAATGATAGCCAGGCTGCGCCTCACGCTCGAGCAGCAGGACTTTGCGCTGGCCAGCCAAGCGGTAGCCAACAGAGGCGCCGGCAATACCGGCGCCGATGATCAGGGTGTCGTAGATCTGGGTCATGCAGGCTCTCGTCACGATAATTATCATTTATGAGAATTCTAATATATGAGAATTTACGATCCCGCAAGTGTCCAAGGTAAGATGTTCGACCAACGCCGCCGATGAGAGCCCCAATGCCCGCCGACCAAACGCCTGCCCCAGAGCGCTCCCGCGCCCTACCCCTGCTTGATCGCGGCGAAGTCGGCGCACGCTTGCGGCAAGTGCGCAAATCCCGCCAGCTAACCCTCAAGCAACTGGCTGAACTCAGCGGCGTACCGGTCTCGACGTTATCGAAGATGGAACTGGCACAGGTCTCGGTCAGCTACGAAAAACTGGCTGCTGCGGCGCGCGCGTTGAATGTCGATATCGCCCAGCTGTTTCGCGCCAGCGGTCAGGTCAATGCGCCGTCGCCGGCGACCGTAGTAGTCGACTCGATCCCAGACGCCGCAGGCTACTCCACCGGCACCTACGACTATTACCCGATCGCCGGGGCCTTCCCGGAACGGCGCATGACCCCGGCCTATGCCCGAATCATCGCCCGCGAACGCGGCGAGTTCGACGATTTTATCCGCCACCCCGGGCAGGAATTCGCAGTGGTGCTGAGCGGCCGCGTGCGGATTGAATTCGAGACCGGCGAGGCGGTGAGTATCGGTCCGCAGCAGACCGCTTATTTCGACAGCCAGGTAGGCCACATCTACCTGTCCGAGAGCGAGGATGGCGGCGATGCGCATGTCATGGTGGTGATGACCGATCGCTGACTGCCTGGGCCAACAGTTATAACCTAATAACGAACAAGTCTATTTGGCTATAAAAAAATCTATATGCTGGCACCCATCCGATCACGGGCAAGTTGGGCAGTCGAGTAGCGTATGGATGTAGGTTCTTTCGGTTTCACCATTGCGGGACTGGTTGTGGGTTTCATCGTTGGCATGACCGGCGTCGGCGGAGGTTCGCTGATGACCCCGATCCTGCTCTGGTTTGGCGTCAACCCCGCTACCGCCGTGGGTACCGACCTGCTCTACGCCGCCATCACCAAGGCCAGTGGCGTCTGGGTGCATGGGCGCAACAAGAACATCGACTGGAAGATCACCGGCTGGCTGAGCCTGGGCAGCGTACCTGCGGCGGCCCTGACCCTGTGGTTCCTCAGCACCCTGCATGCCGACACCTCGGCGCTCAACGCGGTGATCAAGCAAGGCCTGGCGGTGGTGTTGATCCTCACTGCGCTGGCGATTCTGTTCAAGTCGCGCCTGCAAGCCTTTGCCAACCGCCACGCCGGTGACCACTACCACCTCAGCGACCGCAACCTGAACATCCTCACCGTGCTCACCGGCGTGGTGCTGGGCGTGATGGTCACCCTCACCTCGATTGGTGCCGGTGCCCTGGGCACCGTGGCGTTGTTCCTGCTGTATCCGTTCCTGGTCACCCGCCGCCTGGTCGGCACCGAGATCGCCCACGCCGTGCCGCTGACCCTGGTCGCAGGCCTTGGCCACGCCGGCATGGGCAACATGGACTGGTCGCTGCTGGGCTACCTGCTGCTCGGTTCGCTGCCTGGCATCTACCTGGGCAGCCACCTCACCGGACGTATTTCCGACAGCGTATTGCGCCCGTGCCTGGCGGCCATGCTGCTGATGATCGGCTACAAGCTGGCGTTCTGAGCCAACTGCCGTTCAGTTCAGACGCAGCCGCCACTGCCCGGTGAAGCTCAACTCCAGGCGTGACAGCGGCAACACATCGATGCGCTGGAACGACGCCAACGGGCAACCGAGCAGCTGCACCAGCACCGCGCGAATGACCATTGGGTGGGTCACCGCTAGCCACTGTCCTGGCACATCGAAGCCGGCCAACCAGGCGCCGACCCGCTCCACCAGCTGCGCGATCGACTCGCCGCCATGCGGGGCGCTATACGGGTCTTGCAGCCACTGAGCGAGGGCCTCGGGCTGCTCAAGCTGCAACTGCTTTAGCGCCAGGCCCTGCCAACTGCCCAGATCGCAGTCAGCCAACGCAGATTCGATAGAGGCCTGGGCGGCCAGCCAAGCTGCCGTTTCACTTGCCCTGCGTTCAGGCGCGCGCAGCACCTGCACCCCTGCAGCGGCCATCTCCAGCGGTTCGGCTAACGCCAGCACGGCATCCTCAGGGTGGGCCAAGCGCCCGCTCTTCTGGGCCTCGGTCAGGCCATGGCATATCAGGGTCAGGCGGACGGCTTTCACCGGTATCCTCTTCGAAAGAAAACGCGCAGATGCGTTAGCATGCCTGTTTTTCGCCAACCCTGTCGCGTAGCAGGAACGCCGCGCCAGGTTCGCCAGTCCAACCCTGGCACCTCATCGCAAGAGCCCAAGATGTCCGCCACTGCCAGCCATTACTCCAGCCCTCTGCTGCTCGCCCTGCGCGAGGGCACGCAAACCTGCCACAGGCGCCTGGAAGCCCGCCTGCCGTTTTTTTCCGCTGACTTCGACCAGGCGGCCTATCGGCGCCTGATGCAGGCTTATTTCGGCTTTCATGCGCCGCTGGAAGCACTGCTCGGCGCTTATCAAGAATGCGAGCGGGTCAAGACCCCAACACTGGTCACCGACCTGCTGGCACTGGCGATGACCCGCGCCGAGATCGACACCCTGCCGCTGTGTCGAGCGCTACCGCAAATCAGCGATCAAGCCAGTGCCATGGGGGTGATGTATGTGGTTGAAGGCTCGACCCTCGGCGGCCAGGTACTCAAGCGGGCGATGACCGAACGCCTGGCCCTTGGCGCAGACAGCGGCGCAGGCTTTCTCGATGTCTACGGCCCACTGACGGGCGCGCGCTGGCGCAGCTTCCTCGAACGGCTCGAGCAGGCGCCAAGTGGCGCCGAGGATCAAACGCGCACAGTGCAGGCGGCAATCGCCACCTTCGAGTGCTTCGAACAGTGGCTGGCGCAGCAAGGGGTGCTGCGCTAGCGCCTGCAAAGCCAAGTGCCACCATTAATCAGCGGCCCCTGCTCTCGTCCCTCATGTAACCAATGACAACAGGGAAGACGAAGCATGACCGATATGACGCGTCGCTCGTTGGTGGGCCTGGGCATGGCCCTACCGCTGCTCGGCCAGATGAGTTGGGCAGCACCACGTTCGCCAGGCACCCCTGCCGCCACCGGCCCGGTGCGCATCAACTTCAACGAAAGCCCATGGGGCCCGAGCAGCGCCGCGCGCCAGGCGATGCGCGAGGGCATCGAGCAATGCGGCCGCTATCCCTACGACGCGCAGTACCGCCTGATCGACGAATTTGCCGCGCAGAACGCTCTGCAGGCGGATCAGGTGCAAGTGTTCTGTGGCTCGAAGCTGGCGTTGCAACATGCGGTGATGGCCTTCACTGGCGCCAGCAGCCTGGTGGTGCCCGAGCCCTCTTACGAAGCCCCGGTCGAAGCGGCTTTGAGCCGCGGCACCGAGGTGCATCGGGTTGCCCTGGATCGGCATCATGCGCATGACATCCAAGCCATGCTGGCCGCCGACCAGGCGCCCGGGCTGATCTACCTATGCAACCCCAACAACCCCACCGGAACCCTCACCCCGCGTCGCGACATCGAGCGCTTGCTGGCAAACAAGGCCAAGGGCAGCGTGGTGCTGGTCGATGAGGCGTACATTCACTTCAGCGATGCCCAAAGCTGCATCGACCTGGTCAAGGAGCACCCCGAGTTATTGGTCCTGCAGACGTTCTCCAAACTCTACGGCATGGCCGGTGCACGCCTGGGGCTGGCCATCGGCCAGGCGTCTTTGTTGCAGCGCCTGGAAGTCTATGATGGCGAGAACGTCGCTGCGGCGCCTACCCTGCTCGGCGCGCTGGCCAGTTTGCACGACCGCCAACTGGTGCCTGAGCGCAAGGCCGAAAATGCCCGCCTGCGCGATGCCACCATCGCCTGGCTCAACCAGCGCGGCTGGCGCTGCACCGCTTCGCAGACCAACTGCTTCATGATCGACCTGCGGGGGCCGGGCAAGCCGGTGGTCGAGCGCCTGGCCAAGGAGGGGGTATTGATTGGCAGGGTCTGGCCGAGTTGGCCGAACTGGGTGCGGGTCAGTGTCGGGAATGAGCAGGAGATGCTCAGGTTCCGCGAGGCGTTTGCCAAGGTGACCGTCAGTTAAGACTCTGGCACTGGCGCTGCCCGCTGCGGCCCGCTCCCACAAGAACCACCGCTGAGATCTCGTGGGAGTGGGTTTACCCGCGCAGAGGCCGCCTCTGAGCTGAAAAAACGTGGCTCATATCAACATCTGCAACCCCCCCCACACCGGCACCGCCACCACCAGCCCCACCGCCAGCTTGGGCCAATAGGGCAACAGCATCACCAGCACCATCGCCGCCAGCGAAATCACCCCAAACCACGCCACCGGCCCCATCGCCCAGCCCCAGGCCTGGGCGCACAACAGCAAGCTGATCGCCAAACCCAACCAGCCCGCTGCGCGCAGGGCCAGGCGCAGGCTGCGCGGGCAGGGTCGGTTCCACACCTGCTTGAAATGTCGCTCCAGCCCCTGGCACAGCCCGAGCATACCGGCATAGGCGAACAGCAAACTGCCGATAATCATCGTCATGCCTGAGCCTCCACCTGGCGCCTGACCCTGACCGGCGCAGGCTTGGGATGAGCGACTCGCCAGGCTGCCAGGGCCAGGCCTAGGCCGAGCACCAGCCCGGTCACTTCGACGCCGATGCGCAGGTTATCCGCGGCGCCCGCCAGCATACCCAGCACGCCCAGTCCGGCGCACAGCAGCGCGCTCAGCGCCAGTTGCTCGATCCAGGCGCGTTTGGCCGGACGCACGCCGGCATGCAACAACGCCAGCAACCATAGGCCGAAGAAGCTGCGCACTTCCCATGCTTCACGGTGCGCCAGCTCCGCCGGCAACAGGCGGCTGGCCCACAACAGGCCCACGCACGCCAGCAACAGCCCGGCGATGAAGCCGACGTTGCACACTTCAGCCACGCGATACCAGCGGCGCGCCGAGGCATCGGCATTGGCATTGGCGTACTTGCGCCCGCGTTTGACGCAGAACAGCACCAATCCGCTGGCAATCATCGCGCAGCTAACCAGCCCGCAGATGAAGTACAACCAGCGCATCGGGTAGCCGCCGAACTGGGCGAAATGCAGGCCGGCCATCACCCGCTGGGTCAGCGCTGCCGGGCGTAGCTCAGGGACATCACTGAGCAGCTTGCCGCTGACACCATCGAATACCAGTGCGTTGCCCTTGGTCAGGGCGATGCGATTACCCAGCACCGGACGGATCTCGACGCGAGCACCTGCAGTATTGGGATTGCGAATGTTCAGCCCACCAATCGGCCCCAGGCGCGCTTCGGCCTGGGCCAGCAACGGCGCGACATCGACCAGCTCACCCGGTTGCTTGGCCAGCCGGCGTGGTTGTTCCATGCGCGCATTGCCCTGGGCTTGGAAGTACGCCCGAGTATCACCCTCGAACAGCGCGTCCACGCCAGCCGGGATGTAGATCAGCATGAAAATCACCAGGCCGGTGTAGGTGATCATCAAATGAAACGGCAGCAACAACACGGCGCTGGCATTGTGAAAGTCCAGCCACGAGCGCTGGCCCTTGTCCGGGCGGAAGGTAAAGAACTCCTTGAAGATCTTCTTGTGGATGACGATGCCGGTGATCAACCCGGCGAGCATCACCAGGGCCAATGCACCGACGACGAAGATGCCCCAGTTGCGCGGCAAATCCAGGGTGAAGTGAAAGCGGAAGAAGAAGTTGCCGCCGACGCTGTCGCGTACCGCAATCGGCTCGCCCGTCTGCGGATCGAGCTGCACGCCCACGCCATGGCGACGATCGCCAGTAGACACCCTCAGCCCCGGAGCACGCTCGGTAGGCAGGCTGATGCCCCAGTTGCCGGCGTTCGGTTCATGGGTCTGCAGGTAGGCGATGGCGCGCGTGGCGGCATCGGCCTGGGACACCTCGGTGGCCGGGATTTCCGGCTGCATCCAGTGGTTGAGCTCCTTGTCGAACACCGCCAGGGTGCCGGTGACGAAGATGGCGAACAACAGCCAGCCGAGGATCAGCCCGGCCCAGGTGTGCAGCCAGGACATCGATTGGGTGAAGGTGTTTTTCATGCCAGCCACCCTAATGCCTGTGGCCAGAAGCCGATCAGCATCAACGGCGCGGCCAGCGCCAATGGCGCCCAGGCACGCAGCGCGT
Organism: Pseudomonas sp. xss_2; assembly: GCF_043104195.1. Lineage (NCBI taxonomy): Bacteria > Pseudomonadati > Pseudomonadota > Gammaproteobacteria > Pseudomonadales > Pseudomonadaceae > Pseudomonas > Pseudomonas sp. xss_2. Next base: position 23,463 of record NZ_JBICKL010000070.1, on the reverse strand, counting down.
CACGGCTGGCGAAGGCCCAGAGGATTGCCAGGGTGTAGAAAATGAAGGCCGGGAGTGTGGCGACCAATACCGCGTCGGCAGGCGACAGCGGCAGGATCCGCGCCAGGCAGGCAGTAGCGGCGTAGCTGAAGGCATAGCCGCCAAACAGGGCTGCGGCGCTGCGCGAGAGGATGCGCAACCAGGCGGGGGATTCACTCATCAGAGGTTCCTCTTAAGCATGAGAGGGGCTGCCGTGCAGCCCAATCGCGAGACAAGCCCGCTCCCACGCCAGCCCGGTAGTTGCGGCTGGCGTGGGAGCGGGCTTGTCCCGCGATTGGGCCGCAAGGCGGCCCCCGTTAGCGATGATCAGAACGAGATGTTCAGCGAAGCAAACACCGCACGCCCCGGCTGGTTGTAAGTATTGGCCCCCGAGCTGCTGGCATTGCCGCCGCGCAGGATCTGCTTGTCGAAGACGTTGTTCACCCCAACCCGCACGTCATAGTTCTGGTTGAACTTGTAACCGGTGCTGATATCCACCAGGCCGTAGGCTTCGACGTCCTGCTGGGCGTCCTGGTCGTAGCTCTGCTGGGTGCGGTAGTTGTAGGTCGGCGACTTCTGCTTGCCGAAGTAGGTGCCGGCGACCTGGAACGACAGCTTGTCGGTTGCACGCCAGTCCAGGGTGGTGTTGACGGTGTACTCAGGAATCACCGACAGCGGCTCACCGGTTTCGCGGTTGTCGTTGTCGAGCATCCAGGTCAGGTTGGTGTTCCAGTCCAGGCTTGGGGTCAACTCCATGAAGAAGTTGCCTTCGATGCCTTCGACCCGCGCTTCACCGGCGTTTTCGAACTGGGTCACGCGGCGGCCGTTGTTGATGGCGTAAAGCACATCGGTGCCGCCGATGATCTTGTTCTTGTAATCGTTGCGGAAGTAGGTCGCGCTGGTACGCCAGGTGCCGCGGTCGTAGAGCAGGCCGATTTCCTTGTTGACGCTGATCTCCGGCTCGAGGTCGGCGTTACCCTGCAGGTAGCAACCTCCGGAGTTGGTCTGCTGCACGCTGCACCCTTGACCACGGCTGTAGAGCAGGTAGTTGGGGTTGTACTGGTACAGGTTCGGCGTCTTGTAGGCCCGGGCGATGCCGCCTTTGACGGTCAGGTGATCGGTCAACTTGTGCGACAGGTTCAGGCTTGGGCTCAGGTTGTCACCGAACTCCTCGTGGTGATCCAGACGCAGGCCGGGGGTGACGGTGGTGTCGCCGACGATGATGTTGTCCTCGACAAACAGCGCATAGCTCTTGGCCGACATCTTCGAGTCGCTACGGTCAAAGCCATTGATGACGTTGTTGCCGTTACCGCTCGGATCGAAGCTCTGCGGCCGGAACGAGCCCTGGTCATTGAGGGTTTCGTAGAGGTATTCGCCGCCCAGGGTCAGCACGTGCTCGGTGCTGCCCATGGCAAACGGCAGGTTCACTTCGCTGCTCAGGCGGGTGTTGCGCAGTCGCGACATGGCAGCGCCGCTGTCATTGATCGCACCTTCCGGGCCGCCGGCCAGGCCTTCGTTCAGGCGCCAGTTACGGACGTACTCGTAGGCCAGCACGGTCTTGCTGGTACCCCAACTGAAGTCGCCCAGGTGGGTCAGGTCGTAGGTATTGCGCTGCATCACGTTGGTCTCATGACCATACAAGTCGGCGATCAGTTCAGGGTTGCCACCACCGTTGCTGTTCATGGTGTCGCCAGCGTAGATGTTGCCCTGGCGGCTGTAGCCGGCGCTCATTTCCACGCGGTGCTCATCGTTGAGCTTCCAGCTCAGCAGGCCATTGATGTCCTTGTTGCGCACGCCTTCGCGGCCGGCAACCGTCGAACTGCCAGCATGATCGGCGTTGATGTCCAGGTCATCGGCATCGGTCTTGGCCAAGCCCCCGTAGACCCGGAAGCCGAGGTTATCGGTCAGCCCGCCACTGAGGTTGAAGTTGGTCCGGCGGCTAACGCCCTCGGCGCTGTCTTCAGGCATCTGGGTGTAGAAGTTGACGCTGCCCTTGAGCTCGTCGGTGGGACGCTTGGTGATGATGTTGACCACCCCGCCCATGGCCCCCGAACCATAACGCGCCGCTGCCGGCCCCCGCAGGATCTCGATGCGCTCGACCGCCTCGGCCGGTACCCAATTGGTTTCACCGCGGGTGTCACGATCGCCGTTCCAGCCGTAGCGCACTGCGTTGCGGGCATTGGAGGGCTTGCCGTCGATCAGGATCAGGGTGTTTTCCGGGCCCATGCCGCGCAGGTCGATCTGGCGGTTGTTACCGCGCGCACCGCTGGCGCTGTTGCCGGTCAGGTTGACCCCAGGCTCGCGGCGAATGATGTCGGACAGGTCATTGGCGGGCGGGCGACGCTTGATGTCTTCTTCAGTGATGATCGACGACCCCAGGGCCTGGCGGGCCTCACGCTCGGCGGTTACCAGAGTGTCCTGGATCACCAGCGCATTGCTGTCGACCGGCACTTCCAGCACCTCGGCAGACTGCTGCTCCTGGGCGTTGGCCGCAGTCGCAAGCATGGCCGGCGAGGCCAGCGCTACGAAGGCTAGGGCCAGGCCGTTGGGTGAGGTTCTGGATTGCATCGACACATCTCCTGATTCATGGACGAAGGCCACGCCCAGCACCAGGAAACCGGAAGACTCACGCCCACCGGCCTCACAAGCAAGCTTGGGGGCCAATGGGACGGTGAATATAATGATTCTCAAATAGGTTTAAATCTTATTTACGAAATTTACAGATTGCGCGGGGAACTTTGCTTGCCTCCCCCGCGCGGCGTAGCCAGCACAAGACCCTTGCTGATAGCAGCAAGGCCTGACTAATATACGCAAATCCGTATATTCGAATTTACATATATGTCTATGACTACCCTCACGCCTCCCGAGCTCTTCAAGTCCCTCGCCGACGAGACCCGCACTCGCGCCACCCTGCTGATTGTCGAGCAAGGCGAGCTGTGCGTCTGCGAGCTGATGTGCGCGCTGAACGACAGCCAGCCCAAGATCAGCCGCCACCTGGCGCAGCTGCGCAGTGCCGGTATCTTGCTCGACCGTCGCCAAGGGCAATGGGTGTACTACCGCCTTAACCCTGCGCTGCCGGCCTGGGTCCATACCGTGCTGAGCACCACCTTGCACGCCAACAGCGCCTGGCTCGAAGCCGACAGCGCCCGCCTGCAGACCATGGCTGGCCGCCCCGCGCGCGCCACCTGCTGCTAATGCCACGCCGAGCCTAATGCCATGCTGATAGCCGCCGCCGTCTTCGTGTTCACCCTGATCCTGGTCATCTGGCAGCCCAAAGGCCTGGGCGTTGGCTGGAGCGCCAGCATCGGCGCCCTGCTCGCCTTGCTTGTGGGGGCAGTGTCGCTGCACGACATCCCCGCCGTGTGGGCGATCATCTGGAACGCCACCGCTACCTTTATCGCCATCATCATCGTCAGCCTGCTGCTGGATGAGGCTGGCTTCTTCGAATGGGCGGCGCTGCATGTGGCCCGCTGGGCTCGCGGAGATGGCCGGCGCTTGTTCGCCTTCATTGTGCTGCTCGGCGCGGCGGTCTCGGCGCTGTTCGCCAACGATGGCGCGGCGTTGATCCTCACGCCAATCGTGATGTCGATGCTGATCGCCCTGCGCTTCTCGCCTGCTGCGACCCTGGCCTTCGTCATGGCCGCAGGCTTTATCGCCGACACTGCCAGCCTGCCGCTGGTGGTGTCGAACCTGGTCAACATCGTCTCGGCGGATTACTTCAACATCGGTTTCAACCAGTACGCAGCAGTGATGCTGCCGGTGAACCTGGCGGCGGTAGCGGCAACCTTGCTGGTGCTGCTCTGGTACTTTCGCCACGACATTCCGGCGCGCTACGCACTGGACGAATTGAAAGACCCTGCCCTGGCCATCCGCGACCGAGCGACCTTCCGGGTGGGCTGGGTGGTACTGGTCGGCCTGCTCGCGGGTCTGTTCATCCTTGAGCCGCTGGGCATCCCGGTCAGCGTCGTGGCCGGGGTCTGCGCGGCGGTGCTGTTCGCCGTCGCCGCCCGCGGCCATGTGATCTCAACTCGCCGGGTACTGCGCGAAGCACCCTGGCAGATCGTGGTGTTCTCGCTGGGCATGTACCTGGTGGTCTATGGCCTGAGGAATGCCGGGCTGACCGACGCCTTGGCCCGCGTCCTCGATGCTCTGGCCGGACATGGCCTGTGGGCCGCAACCCTGGGCACCGGGCTGATTTCGGCGGTGCTCTCGTCGGTGATGAACAACCTGCCCAGCGTGCTGATCGGCGCCCTGTCGATTCATGCCAGCGACGCCCACGGGGTGGTGCGCGAGGCGATGATCTACGCCAACGTCATCGGCTGCGACCTGGGACCGAAGATCACCCCCATCGGCAGCCTGGCCACCCTGCTCTGGCTACACGTGCTGGCCCGTAAAGGCGTGCGTATCACCTGGGGTTACTACTTCAAGGTCGGCCTGTTGCTGACCCTGCCCGTCCTGCTTATCACCCTTTCGGCCCTGGCCTTGCGCCTGAGCGTCTGATCACTGGAGTCCCGCATGCGTATCTTGTTCATGTGCACGGCCAACAGCTGCCGCAGCATTCTTTCCGAAGCCCTGTTCAATCACCTGGCGCCACAGGGTTTTAGCGCCGTGAGCGCCGGCAGTTTTCCCAAGGGCGAGGTGCTGCCACGTAGCCTGTTCACCCTACAGCAGGCCGGTATCGCCACTGCCGGCCTGGCCAGCAAAGGCAACGAGGCGTTTGCCGACAACCCACCGGATATCGTCATCACCGTCTGCGACAAGGCCGCCGGTGAAACCTGCCCGGTGTACTTCGGCCCCGCCATCAAAGCGCATTGGGGGTTGCAAGATCCTTCCGAGGTGCAAGGCGACGAGGCGACCATCGACGCCGCCTTCCGCGCCACCCTGGCACGCATCGAGACGCGCTGCCGCGCCTTCTTCGCCCTGCCTTTCGCCCAGCTCGACCCTGCTGCGCTCAAGGCTGAACTGCAACGCATTGGCACACTTTGATCTGGAGGCCCGATGAACCCTGACTTGCCCAATCTCGACCTGAGCCTATTCGATACCCCGCCGCAGTTGAGCCAATCGAGCAGCCACAAGCCGCGCATCCTGCTGCTGTACGGCTCGACCCGCGAACGCTCGTTCAGTCGCCTGCTGACCGAGGAAGCTGCGCGTCTGCTGGAGCACTTCGGTGCCGAAACGCGCATCTTCGACCCTAGCGGCCTGCCGTTGCCCGACGACGCTCCGCTCGACCACCCCAAGGTGCAAGCGCTGCGCGATCTGGTGCTGTGGTCCGAAGGGCAGGTCTGGTGCTCGCCCGAGCGTCACGGCGCGCTGTCGGCGGTGTTCAAGGCGCAGATCGACTGGATCCCGCTCAGCCTTGGCGCCGTTCGCCCGACCCAGGGCAAGACCCTGGCGGTGATGCAGGTGTGCGGCGGCTCGCAGTCGTTCAACGTAGTCAACCAATTGCGCGTGCTCGGCCGCTGGATGCGCATGTTCACCGTCCCCAACCAGTCCTCGGTGCCCAAGGCTTACCTGGAATTCGACGAGCACGACCGGATGAAGCCCTCGCCGTACTACGACCGGGTGGTGGATGTGATGGAGGAGCTGGTCAAGTTCACCCGCTTGCTGCGCGATCATGCGCCGGAGTTGGTGGACCGCTATTCGGAGCGCAAGGAAAGTGCCGAGCAGTTGTCGGCGCGGGTGAATCAGCGGGCGATTTGAAGTCGGTAAGTTCGTGCCTGCCTCTTCGCGGGCAAGCCCGCTCCCACAGGCTTGGCGTGTTGCTAAAGATCGCCCCTGCACCTGTAATGGGCGAGAGGCCGGCACCAACCCAGCAAAGCTCTATGCGCTAACTCAAACGTCCATCATCTCACCTGCCAAAGCCCAGAAACCTGCGTGGTGAAGCTGTTGCTCATCAACTCCCGGCGCATCCCCCAGTCGGGCAGCGCCGGCACTGCAGCGGGCCGCAAGGTCCCACTGCCCCAGCGCCCATTCACCCCATCGAGCACGCTCATCAGCCGCCCGCTCTTGAGCGGTTGCGAGGCGGCGAACAGGTCATCGGTGTACTCCCCGCGCTGGCACAGCTCCAGCAGCAACACCTCGGCCTTGCTGTACTTGAAGCCCTCGCGAAACACCCTGTCCAGCGCCTCGATGGCCATGCCGGTGAGCAGGCGCACGTCATCGGTGGGGTATGGCAACTGCACCACCACGCCATTGGCATACTTGGCTTCGTCGGGGTTGAACATGCCCGTACGAATGCTCACCCGCAGCTTGCGCGCCAGGGACTGTTGCGCACGCAGTTTTTCGCTGGCACGCATGACATAACTGGCCACCGCCTGCCTGATTGGCGCACGTTCAGTCAGGCGTTTGCCGAACATGCGGCTGCAGCAGATTTCCTGGCGTGGCGGCTCCACCTCCTCCAGCGCCAGGCATGGCGTACCGGCAAGCTCGCGGACGGTCTTTTCAATGACCACGCTAAATTGCTGGCCCAGGCTGCGCGGGTCGGCCTGGGCCAGATCCCAGGCGCTGCGGATATCCAGGCCGCGCAGATGAGCGGCCATGCGCGGGCCGATGCCCCAGACATCTGCGGCGTCACACCTTTTCAGTACCCAGTCACGGTGGCTCGGGTCACGCAAATCCACCACCCCGCCGCTTTGCTCCTGCCAGCGCTTGGCCGCATGGTTGGCCAACTTGGCCAAGGTCTTGGTACCAGCGATACCCACGCCGACCGGAATACCGGTGTATTGCAGCACCCGCTCGCGGATGTCGCGGCCCAGGCGCTTGAGGTCACCAGGCACGCCGCTGAGGTCGGCGAACGCTTCATCGATGGAGTACACCTCCAGCGCCGGGACCATGCCTTCGATCACGGTCATCACCCGCTGGCTCATGTCGCCGTACAGTGCGTAATTGGAGGAGAACGCCACCACCCCATGGCGGCGCAGCACGTCCTTGACCTGAAAATACGGCTGGCCCATCTTCACCCACTGCTTGGCCTCGGCGCTGCGGGCGATGACACAACCGTCGTTGTTGCTCAGCACCACAATCGGGGTGCGCCGCAGGTCTGGGCGGAACACCCGCTCGCAACTGGCGTAGAAGCTGTTGCAGTCGATCAGGGCGAACACCGCTTCAGGCTTTTGGGTCATGGCTACGCACACTGAAGGTCACCACGCCCCAGATCGTCAACTCGTCGCCCTCAAGGATGTAACGCGGCGCGAAACGGGGATTCTCCGAATGCAGCGACACCTGCCGAGCAACCTTGTGCAAGCGCTTGCACAGCGGCTCGCCATTGACGGCAGCGATGACTATGTGGCCGTGGTGGGCCTCGATCGAGCGATCGACCAGCACCAGGTCGCCGTCGAAGATCCCAGCGCCTTGCATGCTGTCGCCGTCTATCCTGACCAGATACATGTGCGGTGCGCGCAGGTTGAACAGCTCATCCAATGAGATCGGTTGCTCCATGTGGTCCGCAGCGGGCGAGGGAAACCCCGCCGGCACGCGAAACAGATAGCGCGGCAGCGCACTGCTGCCTGAAGCGATCGGGCCAAGAATGGAAGTCATGAGCCAGCCTTGCAAATAAACTGTATGGATATACAGTTAATCGATCGCCGGGCCTTCGGTCAATTTCGGCGTAGGAAATTTCGACAAGTGGGAGACCTGCAATGTGCGGACGCTTCGTCCAGTACCAAGGCTTGGCCGACTATCTGCGCGAGCTGGACGCCGAGCAAGACGTGGTCAGTGGCTATGACAATAGCCCAGTGGGCCGTTACAACGTCGCCCCCGGTAGCCGCGTACTGATCCTGCACACGGCCGAAGATGGCCTGCGCATCGACCCCTGCCACTGGAGCTGGGCGCCGTTCTGGGCCACTGGCAAACGGCCGGCGCCGATCAATGCGCGGGTCGAAACAGTCACCACCGGCACGTTTTTCCAGGCCCTGTGGCCGCAGGGTCGGGCGCTGGTAATGGCCGATGGCTGGTACGAGTGGGTAACCGACCCGCACGACCCCAAGCGCAAGCAACCCTATTTCATTCGCCTGAAAAGCCAGGCACCGATGTTCATGGCGGCGCTGGCCCAGGTGCGGCTGGGGCTGGAGCCGAGTGAAGGCGATGGCTTTGTGATCATCACTGCCGCCAGCGATCAGGGCATGCTGGATATCCATGATCGCCGGCCACTGGTACTGGCGCCGGAACACGCCCGGGCTTGGTTGGACCTGGAACTACCCGCAGAACGTGCGCAGCAGTTAGCCCGTGAGCAATGCCTGCCGGTGGAGGCGTTCGAGTGGTTTGCGGTGAGCAAGGCCGTGGGTAATGTGCGCAACGAGGGGGCGCAATTGATCGTGCTGGAGACGCCGCAGGCGACGCTGTTCTAGTTCGGATCGAGCGCGGCCCTTGGCAGGTAAGCCTGCGAAGGGCCGCCAATGACACCCTGCAAACACCTAGGCCGCCACCGTCTCTGAAGCCAGCGCCTCGCGCACCAACGGATCGATCCCCTCCCCCGGATTGGCCTGCATCCACTCGACCAGTTGCCGGCGCATCGCCGGGGCCCAGAAGCTGTGCAGATGCTGCCTCACCCCTTGCACCGCCAGGGCGCGGTCTGGCTCGCTGTCGAAGTAATGGGCGATCTGGTTGGCCATCTTGATCAGATTGTCGACGCTCATCGGCGCACCTCGGCAGTCTCCGGTTGGTCGCTGTGGCGGCGCTCCTTGAGCAAGCGCCGTTGTTCGTCACTGAACGCCTGATAGCGCTGCTGCCAGGCCGAAGGCTGCGACACGCGCACCACTTCCACCGCCGTGACTTTGTACTCGGGGCAGTTGGTGGCCCAGTCGGAGTTGTCGGTGGTGATCACGTTGGCGCCCGACTCGGGGAAGTGGAAGGTGGTGTACACCACCCCCGGCGCGACCCGGCTAGTGACCTGCGCACGCAGCACGGTTTGCCCGGCGCGGCTACCGATGCCGACCCAATCACCCTCGACGATGCCGCGGCTTTCAGCATCGCTTGGGTGGATCTCAAGGCGGTCCTGGGCGTGCCAGGCGACGTTACCGGTGCGCCGGGTCTGGGCGCCGACGTTGTACTGGCTGAGGATGCGCCCGGTGGTCAGCAACAGCGGATAGCGGCTGTTGACCTTCTCGTCGGTGGGCACGTAACCGGTGAGCATGAAGCGTCCCTTGCCACGCACGAACTGGCCGATGTGCATGGTCGGGGTGCCGTCGGGCGCGGCGTCGTTGCACGGCCATTGCAGGCTGCCGTGGCGATCGATCTCGGCGTAGCTGACGCGGTGGAAGGTCGGCGTCAGGCGGGCGATTTCATCCATGATCTCTGACGGGTGGCGGTAGTCCATCGGGTAGCCCAAGGCGTTGGCCAGGGCCACGGTTGCTTCCCAATCCGCCTTGCCAGCCAGCGGCTCCATAACTTTGCGCACCCGTGAGATACGCCGTTCGGCGTTGGTGAAGGTGCCGTCTTTTTCCAGGAACGAGCTGCCCGGCAGGAACACATGGGCGAACTTGGCCGTCTCGTTGAGGAAGATATCCTGCACCACCACGCATTCCATGGCGCGCAAGGCGGCAGTGACGTGCTGGGTGTTGGGGTCGCTCTGGGCGATGTCCTCGCCCTGGCAGTACAGGGCCTTGAAGCTGCCATCCAAGGCCGCTTCGAACATGTTGGGAATACGCAGGCCCGGATCGGGCTGCAAGGTCACGCCCCAGGCCTGCTCGAACTCAGCCCTCACGCCCTCGTTGGAAATGTGCCGGTAGCCCGGCAGCTCATGCGGGAACGAGCCCATGTCGCAGGAGCCCTGGACGTTGTTCTGGCCACGCAGCGGGTTGACCCCTACCCCTTCGCGACCAATGTTGCCGGTGGCCATGGCCAGGTTGGCGATGCCCATCACCGCGGTGCTGCCCTGGCTGTGCTCGGTAACGCCCAGCCCGTAGTAGATGGCCGCATTGGCGCCGTTGGCATACAGCCGGGCAGCAGCGCGGATCTGTTCGGCGGGGACGCCGCAGATCGGCCCGAGCGCTTCAGGGGCGTTATCCGCCAGGCTGACGAAGTCGCGCCAGCGGGCAAATTCCGCCGCTTCGCAGCGACTATCGACGAAGCCCTGATCGAGCAGCCCTTCCGTGACGATCACATGGGCCAAGGCGTTGAGCATGGCCACGTTGGTACCTGGGCGCAATTGCAGGTGCAGTTCGGCGCGTGCATGCGGCGAGTCGACCAGATCGATACGCCGTGGGTCGATGACGATCAGTTTGGCGCCTTGGCGCAGGCGCCGCTTGAGTTGCGAGCCGAACACCGGATGGGCATCGGTGGGGTTGGCGCCGATCACCAGGATCACGTCGGCCAGCATCACCGAGTCGAAGCTTTGCGTGCCAGCCGACTCGCCCAAGGTCTGCTTGAGGCCGTAACCGGTGGGCGAATGACAGACCCGCGCACAGGTATCGACGTTGTTGTTGCCAAAGGCGGTACGCACCAACTTTTGTACCAGGTAGGCCTCTTCGTTGGTACAGCGGCTGGAGGTGATCCCGCCAATCGAATCGCGCCCGTACTTGAGCTGGATGCGGCGCAGCTCGCTGGCCGCATAGCTGACGGCCTCGTCCCAGTTGACCTCTTGCCAAGGGTCGTCGATGTGCTTGCGGATCATTGGCGTTGTGATGCGATCGGGGTGGGTCGCATAGCCCCAGGCGAAGCGGCCCTTGACGCAGGCATGGCCATGGTTGGCGCCGCCGTTCTTGTCCGGCACCATGCGCACCAGCTGATCGCCCTTCATCTCGGCACGGAACGAGCAGCCCACGCCGCAATAGGCGCACGTGGTGATCACTGCCCGCTCCGGCTGGCCGAGCTGCACCAGGCTCTTCTCGGTCAGGGTCGCGGTCGGACAGGCCTGCACACACGCCCCACAAGACACGCACTCGGAATTGAGGAAGTTGTCGCCACCCGCCGCTGCCACCCGCGAGTCGAAGCCGCGTCCGGTGATAGTCAGGGCGAACGTGCCCTGGATGTCTTCGCAAGCGCGCACGCAGCGGCTGCAGACGATGCACTTGCTTGGCTCGTAGTCGAAGTAGGGGTTGGAAACATCCTTGGCTTCGGCCAGGTGATTGTCACCGGCATAGCCATAACGCACCTCGCGCAAGCCGACCTGGCCGGCCACGCTCTGCAGCTCGCAGTTGCCGTTGGCCGAGCAGGTCAGGCAGTCCAGCGGGTGGTCGGAGATGTACAGTTCCATGACGTTGCGCCGCAGGTCGGCCAGGCGCGCGGTTTGCGTGCGCACCACCATGCCTTCGCTGACCGGCGTGGTGCACGAGGCGGGATAGCCGCGCATGCCGTCGATTTCCACCATGCACATGCGGCACGAGCCAAACGCTTCCAGGCTGTCGGTGGCGCACAGTTTGGGGATGCTGGTACCCAGTAGCGCCGCAGCGCGCATCACCGAGGTGCCGGCAGGCACGCTGATCGCGCGGCCATCGATATTCAGGCTGACCTGTACCTCGCTGTCACGCGCAGGGGTGCCCAGGTCGATGTCACTGGCGGGGTCGAAGAAATTGATCATTGCGCGGCCTCCGGGCTGGCCAGACCGAAGTCGGCAGGGAAATGCTTGAGAGCGCTGGCCACAGGATACGAAGTCATCCCGCCCATGGCGCACAGCGAGCCGTACTGCAGGGTGTCGCACAGGTCACGCAGCAGGTCGGCCTGCTCTTGGCGATAGGCCGGGTCGCTGCTGGCGATCAAGCGCTCGACCACCTCCACGCCCCGGGTCGAGCCGATCCGACACGGGGTGCATTTGCCGCACGATTCCTCGGCGCAGAACTGCATGGCAAAACGCGCCATGCCGGCCATGTTCAGGGTGTCGTCGGCGACCACGACTCCGCCATGGCCAATCATCGCGCCGAGGGCGGCGAAGGCCTCGTAGTCCAGCGGTGTGTCGAACTGGCTTGGCGGCACCCAGGCGCCCAATGGGCCACCGACCTGCGCAGCCTTCAGTGGCCGGCCACTGGCCGTGCCGCCGCCATAGCCCTCGACCAGCTCGCGCAGGGTCAGGCCGAACGCGCGCTCGACCAGCCCACCCTGGCGGACGTTCCCCGCCAGCTGAAACGGCAAGGTGCCCAGCGAACGGCCCATGCCAAAGTCGCGGTAGAACGGAGCACCCTTGGCCAGAATGATCGGCACCGAGGCCAGGGTGAGCACGTTATGCACCAGGGTCGGCTGGCCGAACAGGCCTTCGAGCGCCGGCAGTGGCGGCTTGGCGCGGACGATCCCGCGCTTGCCTTCGAGCGATTCGAGCAGCGCGGTTTCCTCACCGCAAATGTAGGCGCCAGCCCCCACCCGCACCTCCAGGTCGAAGGCCACGCCGCTGCCAGTGGCGTCCAGATAACCCGCTTCACGGGCGAGCAGCACTGCCTCGTTCAGCGCCCGAACCGAGTCAGGGTATTCCGAGCGCACATAGATGTAGCCCTTGCTCGCCCCCACCGCCAGGCCAGCGATGATCATGCCTTCGATCAACAGGAACGGGTCGCCCTCCATCAGCATGCGGTCGGCGAAAGTGCCGGAGTCGCCCTCGTCGGCGTTGCACACCACATACTTCTGCCCTGCCGGGGCATCGCGTACGGTGCGCCACTTGATCCCCGCCGGGAACGCCGCGCCGCCGCGCCCGCGCAAGCCGGAGTCGAGCACCGCAGCGACCACGTCCGCGCCATCCATCAGCGCCGCCTTGGCTAGCCCGTCAAAACCGCCATGGCTGCGGTAGTCATCCAATGACAGTGGCCGAGTGATGCCGGCACGGGCGAACAACAGGCGCTGTTGCGTCTCTAAATATGGAATCTGCTCGACCAAACCCAGTGCCAGCGGATGGCTGGCGGGATCTGCAACCAGGGCATCGAGCAGTGAGGCCGCATCCTCGACCATCACCGGGCCGAAGCCCAAGCGGCCAGCGGCGCTGTCCAGTTCGACCAGCGGCTCCAGCCAGTACAGGCCACGCGAGCTGGTGCGCAGGATCTGCAGCGGAATTTGCCGACGCTCGGCCTCAGCGGCCAGGGCAGCGGCCAACTGATCGGCGCCGACCGCACGGGCGACCGAGTCGCAGGGGATGAACAGCTTCAGCATGGCTTGGCCTCCTGCAGGCAGCCGTCGACCAGCGTACGCAGGCGCTCAGGGGTAAGCCGGGCATGCACCTGGCCATCAAGCTCCAGCGCTGGCGAGCAAGCGCAAGCGCCCAGGCAATAGACCGGGCGCAGGCCGACGGCGCCATCGGCGCTGGTGCCGTGATCATCAAGCCCCAGCTGTTCACGCAGTTGCGCGGCCAGCGCCTCGGCGCCCCGGCTCTGGCAGGATTCGGCCCGGCACAGACGCAAGGTGTGGCGCGCTGGCGGCGAAGTGCGGAAGTCGTGGTAGAAGCTGATCACCCCGCGCACTTCGGCCTGGCTCAGGTTGAGGGCATGGGCGATCTCAGGTACGGCGGCGTCGGGGATGTAGCCGGTGCCAGCCTGGATAGCATGGAGTATCGGCAACAGCGCACCAGGGGTGTCGCGGTGGTGATCCAGCACACGCTGGATCACGGGCAGTTCAAGGGTCGGATCAGGCATACAGCGGACCTCGGCATCACGGATCAGGCTGCACGTGGGCAGGCCTGGCTCCGGCGTGTTCTGCTGCGGTGCACCGGCCACGTCACGGGCGCGTGGTCTGCGGGCACCTCCTTGCCCGTGGCCGTGCATCTGCGGGCACTGGTCCGAGGGCATCTTCACAGCATGGCACTCCTGTCGCCTGGGGGTTGCGTGCGAACGACCAGGCGTATCCTGAAACCGACCTAGCCACCAGCCAAGGCCGATTTGCAAAGCCAGCCGCTGGGTAACTTCAAATGGCTAAGTGCACCAGACGCTGCAAGTCGCCGATCACCGCAGGGTCGCGCGCTTCGAGTACATCGGCCTGAATACGCGCGATCACGGCCTTGAGCAGCTCCGTCTGGCTCATCTGGGTCGCCTGCAGCAACGCCAGATAATCCTGGGCAACATGGGCGTTGACCTTCATCGACAGCCGCCGCGTGGCCGCTGGTGTTGCGAGCGCACGCATGTGCAGTTGCTGCTCCAGCGCACCACTGAACGACGCATGCGCCGCCGGCAGTCCCGCCGCGCCATGCGCCTGAGCCAGTGCATGAAAATAGTAGCCAAGGAACAGCTTGCGCAGGCGGGCCCCCGCATCATTGCTCACGGCATGCATAGCCGCGTCCAGTACATCCAGATAGACCGCCGGCAGGCGCGCCTCGATCGACTTGAGCTGCTGCTTGCGCGCCTCGCGAATCGCCGGCGTGGACTGCGGCGGGATTGCGACCACGCTATCGCAGCCCAGGCATACCCCCACCAGCACGTCCTTGGCCTGACCTTGGCTATCGCTGAACGGCACGTCGCGACGCACATAGCGCATCTGCACCAGTGCCTGGCACTGCTCACAGAGCGCCTTGCCGGTGTCGCCTTCGAAGAAGATCTTCATGATCTGTTACTCACTGATGAACACTGACGAACCAGGTATCTGGCTCGATGAAATAGAACTTGATGTACCACCCCAGGCGCTTGAGCACGTGCACATCGATGGCCGGCACGGCGTGGTGAGGGCTGCAGTGGTGATGGACGCCGCTGCAGGAGCGAATAACGCGAATGAGCACCTCAGCCGTAACCTCGCCCATCGCTAGCAGGTTTTTCACCTCGATATCGCCACGCGCAACATGCAGGTAGTTACCGGACTCCAGCGCAGCGATCACATCGTGGCGGGCCTTCCTGAACCCATTTTTCATAGCCATCCCTGCCAATACGAAAATCATCGTACAAAATAGAAAGCGAATCCACCTTCCAGCGGATTCGAGCGACCAACGGCAGCCTGCTTGTGCATGCACGCAACCAGCACCACCCTTGAATAACTATGGCAGCGCTCAAATCGGCGCAGCGCCGAACAATGTGTCGGGCGTTGTCCTGGTTTTTCACGATGTTGCAGCGAGGTGGTTAAACCGGCTGATCTACCCCGCAAGCAATCCCCTCACTGCGCCGGTATGCACCTAGACTAGGTACTAAATGCCATCAGTCCCGCGCGCCCCTGCCGTCGGGCCTGCACCACCCAACTCTCGACCTGGGGTCTCCCGATGCCATCCTTGTCAGCCTGGCTCGTGCCCATCCGCCGACGGTTCTCCCAGCCCGGACCGGTCGAGCCGTTCAACCTCATGCGGCGCTTCTCGCTGATCAGCTTCGTCATCATCAGCGCCGTGGCGATCGGCCTGGCTTCGCTGTCGACGCGGTTTCTGGTCAATGAAAGCCTGGAGCGCGATGCCTTGCTGTCGGCGCAGTTCATCCAGTCGATGGCCTTCGGCGAGATCCGCCACCACGACCTGGATGGCATGAAGATGGGCGACGTGCTGGCCTCGACCCAGTACGGCATGCTCACCGGCGAAACCGGCAAGAACCGCGAACGCGCCCGCTCGGAGTTCCTCGACCACCTGGCGCACCTGCCCGACGTACTGCTGGCCAGCATCTTCTCCCCCGAGCGCAAGGTGATCTGGTCGACCAACCCGGCGCTGATCGGCCGCCAGGTGCATGAAGATTCAGCCCTGGAACAAGCCTTCGCCTCGCATGGCCAGGTCAGCGCGCGCTACAACGAGGTCGAGCCCGGCCGCACCGAGCAGCAATTCGTACGTGCGCCGAAGATGTTCTTCGTCGAGAACTACATCCCGCTGGTCGACGACCAAGGCAAGGTGCTGGCCATGGTCGAGATCTACAAAGAGCCGGTCGATCTGATCGAGCGGATCGACCGCGGCCACAAGTTGATCTGGGCCGCCACTGCGCTCGGCGGGCTGACTATCTACTTCGGCCTGTTCTGGATCGTCTGGCGCGCCTCGCGCTTGCTCGCCTCGCAGCAGGATCAACTGGTGGCGAACAAGACCTACGGCGGCCTGGTAGAGATGTCCACCGCCGTCGCCCACAGCCTGCGCAACCCCCTGGCAAGCATTCGCAGCAGCGCCGAGCTGGCCCAGGTGGTGCCCGGCCAACCCGCGACCGGCAACATCACCGACATCATCAGCCAGGTCGACCGCATGTCGGGGTGGTTGCATGATCTGCTGCTGTGTTTACGCCCCCTGCGCGGCGAACCCGAGACGGTGGACCTGGTTAGCGCCGTGCGCACGGCCCTGGGCACGTTCGAATCGCAGCTGCGCCAAGCGCGAATCGAAGCCGTCTTCAATCCAGACAGCGCGCCGCCAGTGTTGAGCAACGCACTGCTGCTTGGGCAATTGCTCAACAGCGTGCTGGCCAATGCCATCGAAGCCATGCCAGAGGGCGGCAAGCTGGTGTTGACCCTTGCTCGGCTGGATGAAGGCCAGTTGCTGCTGTGCATCGACGACTCGGGGCAAGGCCTGAGCCGCCAGCAAGAGATGATGGCGTTCAAGCCGTTCTACAGCACCAAGCAAGGCCGTCTGGGGATTGGCTTGGTGATGGTCCGGCAGATCATGGAGCGGTTTGGTGGCGAGGCCAGCTTGCACAACCTCACGACCCAGGGCACGCGGATCTGCTTGCGGTTCAGGAGCGGTCTGGACGGGGTCCAGGCCAAGGCTGGCTAGTGCCCATGCGCCCAGGCTGTGATTGGCGATTCCCACAATCCTGTAGGCAATCAACCTGCACCTGGGGCGTGGACATCGTGTTCTGCGGGTCAACGCCGTCACTCTGGTACAATCTGAGGCCTCAATTTCCAAGGCTGATTTGGACCGCGCCCTCAAGCGCTCCGAAGCAGCACATTACGCGTACCTAAAAATGCCTCTCGAAGCCTCCACAACGCCGCTGACCATGCGCCCCGAGCCGTCCCGCCGCTTCAGCGTTGCGCCTATGATGGACTGGACCGACCGCCACTGTCGGTTCTTCCTGCGTCTGCTCTCCAAGCACACCCTGCTCTACACCGAAATGGTCACCACCGGCGCCCTGCTGCACAACGACGCCGACCGTTTCCTGCGCCATGACGTCTCCGAACACCCGCTGGCCCTGCAACTGGGCGGTAGCGTGCCGGCTGACTTGGCGGCCTGCGCGCGGCTGGCCGAGCAGGCGGGCTACGATGAGGTCAACCTCAATGTCGGCTGCCCTAGCGACCGGGTGCAGAACAACATGATCGGTGCCTGCCTGATGGCCCACCCGGCACTGGTGGCCGATTGCGTCAAGGCCATGCGTGATGCGGTGGCGACGCCGATTACGGTCAAGCATCGCATCGGTATCAACGGGCGTGACAGCTATGCCGAACTGTGCGATTTCGTCGGTCAGGTGCGCGAGGCGGGCTGCCGTAGTTTCACCGTGCATGCGCGGATTGCGATTCTTGAGGGCTTGTCGCCCAAGGAGAACCGGGAGATTCCGCCGCTGCGCTATGACGTCGCGGCGCAGTTGAAGGCGGACTTCCCGGATCTGGAAATCGTGCTCAACGGTGGGATCAAGACGCTCGATGAGTGCCGCACGCACCTGACGACCTTCGATGGGGTGATGCTGGGGCGCGAGGCGTACCACAATCCGTATGTGCTGGCCGAAGTGGATCAGCAGCTGTTTGGCAGTGACGCGCCGGTGGTTAGCCGCAGTGAGGCGATGGAGCGGCTGCGGCCCTACATCGTTGCACATATCGACAGCGGTGGCGCCATGCACCATGTGACGCGGCATATTCTCGGCCTTGGCCAGGGCTTCCCGGGGGCGCGGCGGTTCCGCCAGTTGCTGTCGGCGGATATTCACAAGACTGACGCGCCGTTGGCGGTGCTGGATCAGGCTGCTGAGTTGTTGCAAGGTCGCTGAGCTAGGGTATTGCCATAGATGAGCGGGGGCTGGGCTGCCTCTTCGCGGCTCGCGCAATGAGCGCATCAAGCAAGCGGACGGAACCCTGGGCGGGGTTTTGACTCGAAGCTTCACCTTTCGTATAGCCTGGGGATCTCGGTACGGCCGTCGATCCCAAGGCTGCTACTCAGCCCATCGCGGGGCACGCCCGCTGCTACAGGGTTTCGCGTGAATTCGCGATGGTTGTGCCTGACACTCTGACGGCCCTTGAGCGGCCGTCGGCGGTCGGGTAATGTCGAGTCATTGCACAGGACAGAGCACGCCCATGACCTCCAAGCTGGAACAACTCAAGCAGTTCACCACCGTGGTCGCCGACACCGGGGACCTGGACGCCATCACTCGGCTCAAGCCGGTCGATGCCACAACCAACCCGTCGCTGCTACTCAAGGCCGCAGCCATCCCTGGCTATGCCGATCTGCTCAAGCAAGTGAAGGCCGACAGCAAGGGCAATGTCGACCTGGCCTGCGACAAGTTCGCCGTGGCCGTGGGCGCGGGGATTCTCAATGTCATTCCGGGGCGGATCTCGACTGAAGTCGACGCACGGCTGTCGTTCGATGAGCCTGCGCTGCTGGCCAAGGCCCGTCAGTTGATCGAGCTGTACGATGGCGCTGGCATCGGCCGCGATCGCGTGCTGATCAAGCTGGCCTCGACCTGGGAAGGCATTCGCGCCGCCGAGAAGCTGGAGAAGGAAGGCATCCAGACCAACCTGACCTTGCTGTTCTCCTTCGCCCAGGCCCAGGCCTGCGCCGATGCCGGGGTGTTCCTGATCTCACCGTTCGTAGGACGGATCTACGACTGGTACAAGAAAAGTACCGGCAAGGAGTACGTCGGTGCCGAGGATCCAGGCGTGCAGTCGGTCACGCGCATCTACGACTACTACAAGACCAACGGTTACAAGACCGTGGTGATGGGCGCGAGCTTCCGCAACATCGGCCAGATCGAGCAGCTGGCGGGCTGCGATCGCCTGACCATCAGCCCTGAACTGCTGCAACAGCTGAGCGATGATCAGGGCGAGCTGCCGCGCATCCTCAAGCCTGGCAATCAAGGCGAGGCCAAACAGCAACTGAGCGAGAGCCAGTTCCGCTGGGCGATGAACGAAGATGCAATGGGTACCGAGAAGCTGGCCGAGGGGATTCGCCAGTTCGCCCGGGACCAGGAAAAGCTGGAAGCACTGCTGGCAGAAAAAGCCTGATACAAATCGGGTTTGCCTGACGGGCGCAAAGTGCCGAGCATCTTGCGCCCATTGCTTACAAGTCTGGATGTTGTGTTGAATTTGCTGACCTCTTCGCGGGCAAGCCCGCTCCTACAGGGACTGCGCGTTTCCTGTGGGGGCGGGCTTGGCTTGCTGCTACCCATTTGAGCTGTCGATGACACCCTCTGCCGATCTCCTCCCCCACGTCTTGGCCGGGCCTGTGCTGCGCCGCCTGGAACCCCAGCGCCTGGCCATCTGGCTGGTCGGTTCGCAACCGCTTGATCCGCGCTTTATTCTCGACTGCCCAGGCATCCAGGCGAGCGTTGACTGCCAAGTGATTGCAATGGGTACGCACGCATTCGTACACCTGCTGGATGTCCACTTCGACACCCCGTTGCCGTGCAACGTGGCGATTGAATACGACCTGCAGTTGAGCACCGGTGAAGGCATTGCCGCCTGGGCGCCGCACCTGCTGTATCCCGGCGCCAGCCGGCCAAGCGTGGTCTTGCGCGAGCGGATCGAACAGCTGCTCCACGGCTCGTGCCGTAAGCCTCATCATCCAGCTGCCGATGGCCTGCTCTGCGCCGACCGGCTGCTGCAAGACTGCGCCAGCCCCGAGCAGCGCCCTGCCCTGCTACTGATGAGCGGCGACCAGGTCTATGCCGACGATGTCGCCGGCCCGATGCTGCGCGCCATCCATCGTTTGATCGAGCGCCTGGGCCTGTTCGATGAAGCGCTGGACGGCGCCTTGGTCGACGACAGCACAGCGCTGTATCGCCATCCAGCTTGCTATTACCACCGCGCCGACCTGCTGCCGGCACAGCAGAGCAGCGAGAGCCTGCGCGAACGCTTCTTCGGCGGCAAGCGCAAGCCGATTTTCTCTTCGAGCAACGCCGACAACCACCTGGTGACCTTCGCTGAGGTGATGGCGATGTATCTGTTGGTCTGGTCGCCGACGCCGTGGGCACTGGTAGACATGAACATGCCCGAGGGTCTCACCAAACAGCGGCAGGCGCGCTACCACGCAGAGCTGCCGCTGATCGAAGCCTTCGCTGCTGGCCTTGGCCAAGTAGCACGGGTAATGGCGCACCTGCCCTGCCTGATGATCTTCGACGACCACGATATTACCGACGACTGGAACCTTTCCGCGCAATGGGAAGAAACGGCCTACGGCCATCCCTTCTCGCGACGGATCATCGGTAATGCCTTGCTCGGCTACTTGCTCTGCCAGGGTTGGGGCAACGATCCAGATAGCTGCAAAGAACTGGTCCAACACTGCGCGACGCTGGGCGATAACAGTGTCGAGCGGCATCTGAACAAACAGGCTCAGGACGCCCTGATTGGCGAGCTGCTGCGCTTTCAGGGCTGGCAGTACGATCTGCCGAGCAATCCGCCGCTGTTGGTGCTCGACACCCGCACCCGGCGCTGGCGCAGTGAAAGCAGCCTGAAAAAGCCTTCCGGCTTGCTCGACTGGGAGGCGCTGAGTGAACTGCAGCAGTCGCTGCTCGATCACCCGTCGGCGATTATTGTCTCACCGGCGCCGATCTTCGGGGTAAAGCTGATCGAAACCGTGCAGCGGGTATTCAGCTGGTGCGGTTATCCGCTACTGGTGGATGCGGAAAACTGGATGGCCCACCGCGGTGCTGCGCAGGTGATCCTGAATATCTTCCGCCATTCGCGCACACCGGGGCATTACGTGGTGCTGTCGGGGGATGTGCATTATTCGTTCGTCTATGAGGTGATGATCCGCCATCGCCAGCGCAATCCGCACCTGTGGCAGATCACCAGCAGCGGGATCAAGAACGAGTTTCCCAAGCGTTTGCTGGATGTGCTCGACAGGCTTAATCGCTGGCTGTATTCGCCACGCTCGCCGCTGAACTGGTTTACCAAGCGGCGCTTGATGGAGGTTGCGCCGCGCTTGCCGAGCCGCAGTGAGGCTGGCGAGCGCTTGTGGAATAGCGCCGGCCTAGGGCAGGTGTTTTTCAATGCGCAAGGGCAGCCGGAGCGGGTGTTTCAGTTGAATGCCGATGGCTCGACGGCGAATGAGTTTGTCCGGGATCAGTGAGCCTGGCGGACTGGGCGATGATTGAGCTGATGCTTTCGCAGGGCAAGCCCGCGCCTACAGGGGCGCGGTGATCACAGGATGTGTGATTGCCGCGATGATGTGCGCGCGGCTTTGAATCATGAACGCTCCAGCGCGCTCACCAGGTCATGGAACGCTTCACGGTTGGAATCGTTCAGGCCCATGAGAATCTTGTGCGCCTCGAGCACCTTGGACCGCACTACGTCTTCGTTCTGGTCCTGCGATGGCAGGTCGGTCAGGCACTCTGGGCAGGGTACTGGACGATCGACGATGTTGAACACCTGATCGAACCCCATCGACTGCAACAAGCGCGAGATATCCGGGTTGGTGGTGACCACGGTCGGCAACAGGCCGACCTTCTGCCGGGACAGAATGGACAGCTTGGCCAACAGGCCCAGCGTGGTGCTGTCGATACTTTCGGTCTCGGTCAAGTCGATGACGATGGCCGAGAAGTTCAGCGCAGTGAAGATCTTCTCGATCGTCGCATCCAAGGCCGAACACAGGGTCAGGCGCACTTCACCGACGAATTTCAGTACGAAGGTACCGCTCTGCTCGGCGAACTGGATTCTACCGGTACTCATTGAAGGTTCCTGCTCAACACCAATAGGGCGATATCATCCGGCATCTCCCCAAGCGTAGCCAATCCGAAACGTTGGCGCAGCCCATCCAGGCTGCCACCCGCTGCTTTGACGATATCCGGCAAGGCAGCTTCTTTATCTTTGAGCGTGTCCCCCGGCAAAAGGTCCAGTATGCCGTCCGACATCAAGCTGAGGCTGAACTGCTCGGGCAGCTCGATGACCACATCCTGATAGGTCGCCTCTTCGAACAAGCCAACCGGTAGACCGCGGCCCTCAAGGTAGCGGGCCTGACCTGGGGTGTACAGCACCGGCAGCGGCAGGTGGCCACCGACGGCGTAGGTCAGTAGACCCGTATCCTGGTCGATCACGCCACCGACCATGGTCACATGCTTGCCCAGCTTGCAGTTGATCAGCCCACGGTTGATGTGGCTGAGCACTTCCGAGGGTTTGAAATCACGCATCTTGCCGCCGCGCTTGAATTCGAACAGCAGGCGGGTGGTCATGAATTTCAGCAGGACCGTGACAAACGCCGACGAAGCGCCATGGCCGGAGACATCTGCCAGGTAAAACGCAATGCGCCGATCATCCACGCGGAAGTAATCGGAAAAATCACCCGACAGGTACAGCGAAGGGATGATCTGGTGCTCGAAGGCGAAGTCATCCACCACCCACGGGCTCTCGGGCAGCATGTTCATCTGCACCTGGCGCCCGGCGGTCTGGTCTTCCTGCAACAGGTGCAGGCTGGCCTCAAGCTCGCGGTTGGCCGCTTCCAGCTTGTCGCGGTAGCGTTGGTTTTCCAACACCAGGCGTGAGCGATCGAGGGCGCGGCGCACCGAGTGCTCGAGGACGGCGAGGTCTTCGAGCGGCTTGATCAGGTAATCGGCAGCGCCCAGGCGCAAGGCCTCGACGGCGTCGCTCATGACACCGGCACCGGACACCACGATCACCGGCAACTGAGGGGCCAACTCGCTGATCCGACGGATCAGTTCGAGGCCGCCCATCTGCGGCATGCGCAGATCGCAGATCACGAGATCGGGCTGGTGTTCTTCGAAGACCTGAAGCCCCTGCTGGCCATTGCCGGCCTGAAGGACGCTGAAGCCACTGTCTTCCAGATAGGCGGCGAGGCTCGCACGGACCACGTCGTCGTCATCGATGATCAGCAGCGTTGCACTGGTTTTCTGCATGTGGGCGAACGGCGCCGGATTGGGTTGGCGTAGGATCGTCATGAAAAGCGACGAGCACTACTGGAATACTCTTTGGCTGCTCTACTCTTTGAGTTGTAGGACAAGAACCCTTGTCCGGCAACCAGCAGAGGTGCCCTGTAAGGCGCAGACGGTACTCCCATCCGCCAGGCGTTTCAAGCATGCGAGGGTCGGGTGCAGTGCACTTTACCGGGCAAATTGCTGAGAGTTATAAGAAACCCGTAGAACGCAACCCGATGAAAGGATCATGCATGCACCAGACACCCAGTAATCACAGCGAAAAGCGCGATTTCATCCGCATGCGAATCGATGCCCAGGTCAGCCTGCTGCATGCTGGCCAGGTGATTGCTGCGGTATGCGTGGACCTGTCCAGCAGCGGCATGCAGATCAAGGCCCCGCAACGCTACCAGGTAGGCGACCAGATCGAGGTGAGCATTGACTCCGACCACCCGGCGCTCAAGGGTTTGCACGCCAGTACCGAGGTGGTGTGGATCGCCGATCAGCCTGGCGGCCAGCAAAAGTTCGGCCTGCGGATTCTGGCGATGCATTGATCTGTTACGAAAAAACTGGGGCCGCTTCGCCGCCCTTCGCGGGC